>JBDGQF010000328.1:0-5600 GCA_042219255.1 Halobacterium sp.
GTCGCGAGGCCCTTGTCGGCGTCGCGCTTGTTCATCTCGTGGACGAGCGTCACGGGGAGGCGCGCGCCGCTGGCGCCCAGCGGGTGGCCGATGGCGATGGCGCCGCCGTTGACGTTGAACTTGTCGTTGTCCACGCCGAGTTCGTCCCGCGCGTACACGGTCTGGGACGCGAACGCCTCGTTCAGTTCGACGAGGTCGAAGTCGTCGATGTCCTCGCCGGTGCGGTCGAGCAGTTCCTTCGTCGCCGGCACCGGGCCGATACCCATCACGCGCGGGTCGACGCCCGTGACGTTGTGGTCGCCGACGTACGCGAGCACGTCCAGGCCGTGTTCTTCGGCGAACGCCTCGCTCGTGACGAGCGTCGCGGCGGCGCCGTCCGAGATTTGGCTGGCGTTCCCCGGCGTCACCGTGCCGTCGCTGCGGAATACGGTCGGCAGCTGGCTGAGCTTCTCCATGTTCGTGTCGCGGCGGATGCCCTCGTCCTCCTCGACGACGCCCTCGTCGGTCTCGATGGGGACGATTTCGTCGTCGAAGCGGCCGGAGTCCGTCGCGGCGGCGGCGCGCTCCTGGCTCTGGAGCGCGTACTCGTCCTGTTGTTCGCGGCTGACGTCGTGGCGGTCGGCGACCTCCTCCGCGGTCATCCCCATCTGGAGTTCGGGGACGTTGTAGTGCTCGGAGAGTTCGGGGTGGAGGTGCTGGTAGGAGTCGCCGTCCATCGGCACGCGACTCATGTTCTCCATGCCGCCCGCGATGATGGCGTCGCGCTGGCCGGCGCTGATGGAGTCCGCGGCGCGCATCACGGCCTCCATCGAGGACGCACACCAGCGGTTGATGGACGCCGCGGGCACGTCTTCGCCGAGTTCGGAGAGCAATGCGATGACGCGCGCGACGTTGTTGTCCTGTTCCTTGCGCTGCTGGGCGACCCCCCACTGGAGGTCGTCGATGTCGTCGCTCGTGAGGTCGTGTTCGTCGAGGATGTGGTCGACGAGCGCGACCGAGAGGTCTTCGCCGCGGGTGTCCGCGAACACGCCGTCTTCCTTGCCCTGGGGCGTCCGGAACGCCGCCGCGATGACCGGAGTGGTGTCGCTTGCCATACCCACCACTGTGCCGTCCCGCTCCTTAAACCTCCGACAACGCGGCGCACGCCGCTCGTAGTTTACTTTCCGCGGTCACGGCTCCACGACCGCCCGGAACCGGACGTCGCCGCGCTCGAACGCCGCGAGCGCGTCGCCGACGGCCGACAGCGAGTAGGTCTCCACGACGGGCGCGACGTCCTGTCTGGCGGCCGTGGCGAGCGCGTCTTCGGTGTCTGTGGCGTGACCAGACCCCCACGCTCGCAGGGACTGTCGCGGGCCCAGCATCTCCGCGACCGGCACAGCCACTGGGTCGTCTGGCGCGCCGACGGCCAGCAGCGTGCCGTCCGGCGCGAGTCCGTCGACGAGCGCTTCCATGCTCGCGCTGTCCGCCGCCGTCGCGAGCACTACGTCCGCGCCGCCCAGGTCGGCGAGCGCGCCCGCCGGGTCGTCGCGCGCGTCCACGAAGTGGTCGGCGCCCAATTCGAGGGCGGCGTCGCGTTTCGCGGTGCCGCGGGAGACGGCCGCCGTCTCGAACCCCATCGCGGCCGCGTACTGGACGGCGAGGTGGCCGACGCCGCCCACGCCCTGCACGGCGACGAGGTCGCCAGCGAGGGCGTCCGCGCGCCGGAGCGCGTTGAACCCGGTCATGCCGGCGCACGTCAGCGGCGCGGCGTCCCGCAGTGCGACGTCGTCGGGCACCGCGGCCAACGCTTCGCGGCGGGCTGTCGTGTACTCCGCGAGGCCGCCGTCCCGGTGGACGCCGGTGACTTCGCGGCGCTCGCAGGTCGTGAACGCGCCGCGCCGGCACTGGTCGCACGTGAAGCAGTGGCCGCCGTGCCAGCCGACGGCGACGCGGTCGCCGACCGCCCACTCGGTCACGTCCGCGCCGACGGCGTCCACGGCGCCCGCAATCTCGTGGCCCGGGACGCGCGGATACTCGACGCCCGGCGCGCCGTCGAGCACCGCGGCGTCGCCGCCGCAGAGCGCGCAGGCGGCGACCTCGATACGCACCTCGTCTGGTCTCGGTTCCGGGGCTGGTCGCTCGACGACGTCGACGCCGGCGGCCGGCCGCGCGACCTGAGCGGCGCGCACTACGCCACACCCCTGGTCGCGCCGGTAGTGGTCGCAGTCCCCTCGCAGGGGCCGTCCGCCAGGTCGCTGCAACAGTCAGTCGCGTCCACGCTCGAACGGTCGGACATGCAAACGTGACAGGGCCGTGACTGGCATAACCGTTCCCTGAAACGCGTTGTAGTCACAGGCTTGACACGAACTGGCGGTGTCGCACTCACGCCCCTACGGTCGGCCCGCCGTGCGTAGGCGCCCAGTGCGGCCACTCGTCGACCGCGCTCATCGGAAAGCCCTTATCTACCCCGTCGCAATCGCGTGGTATGTCTCGGTCCCGAGACGAGTGGTCTGGCCGGCGGCGCGCCGCCGCCGCGCTCGTCGCCGTCGCCGCCCTCGCCCTCCTCGCCCGCCTGTGGGCGCTCGGCTGGCGGGTCGCCCACCAGGACGAAGCCAGGGTCGCCCACTGGACGCTGCGGTACATGGACACGGGCGCCTGGCAGTACCGCCCCATCATCCACGGCCCGTTCCTCCCGCACGTCAACGGCGTCGTCTTCGACCTGCTCGGCCCCTCGGACTTCTCGATGCGCCTCGTCGTCGCCGTCGCCGGCAGCCTCCTCGTCGTGACGCCGTACCTCCTCCGCGACCGCCTCTCGAACGCGGAGATGGTCGCCACCGGCCTGTTCTTCGCCGCCAACCCCGTCCTCCTCTACTATTCGCGGTTCATGCGCAACGACCTCCTGCTCGCGGCGTTCATGTTCACCGCGCTCGGCCTGTTCGTGCGCGCCGTCGACACCGGGGAGTCGCGGTACCTGTACGCCGCCGCGCTCCCGTTCGCGCTCGCGTTCACCACCAAGGAGAACGCGCTCCTCTACCCCGTCTGCTGGGTGGGCGCGCTCGCGCTCGTGTTCGACGGCCACCTCGTGCTCGCGGGCGCAAGCGACGACCGGACGCGGTACGGCGTCGTCCGCGACCACGTCCGACAGACAGCGCGCGCCGCGTGGCGGCACAAGGCGGACCTGCTCGGGTCGCTCGTGCTGTTCGCGGGCGTCGTCGTCGCGTTCTACGCGCCGAAGCCGGAACTCTACCACGCGCTGTCCGACCCGAGTCTCCTGCCGGGCGTCCTGCGCGAAGCGACGCTCGGGTCGTGGAACGAGTTCATCTCGCTGTGGGGCGAACCCGGCGAGCGCTCGTACTTCGACTACCTCCTCCACGACCTCACCGTGCTGTCCACCACCGCCGCCGCGCTCGTCGCGTTCGCCGTGCTCGGGTTCTTCCACGAGCGGTACGCGACCGAGGAGCCGCGCGCCGTCGTCTCGCTGTGCTTCTACTGGGGCGTGTTCTCCGTGTTCGGCTACCCCATCGTGATGGACATCCTCGCCGCGTGGGCGACCATTCACGCCATCGTCCCGCTGGCCGTCCCCGCGGGCGTCGGCGTCGCCGTCGTCTTCGAGCGCGGCCGCGCCGCCGTCGCCGCCGGGAACGCCCCGACCGCGCGCGCCGTCGCCGTCGTCCTCCTCGTCGTCGCCGCGGGCACCGGCGCAGTCGCCGTCCAGACGTCCTACGAGGCGCCGCAGAGCGAGCACAACCCCCTCGTGCAGTACGCCCAGCCGGGCGGCCACATGCAGCCAGTCATCAAGGACATGAAGCGGATTTCCGCGACGAACGACGGCGTCGACGTCCTGTTCTACGACGACGCGGACGACGACGGCGGCGACGTCGAGTTCCACAACGACGGCGACCGCACGTTCAACGTCACCAGGGGGTACTACGAGGGCTGGCACCAGCGCCTGCCGTTCCCGTGGTACCTCGCGCACGTCGACGCGAACGTCACGAGCGTCGAGACGACCGAAGCGTTCCCGGCCGACCCGCCGCCCGTCATCATCTCCGTCGAGAAAGAAGAGGACGACTTCGCGTCGAAACTCGACGGCTACCAGCGCTACGCGTACCCGCGCTACCTGACGCACGCCCACAACACCATCGTCATCTACGTCGACCAGTCGGCGCTCCCCGCGGAGTGACGGTGGGCGACGCGCTCCCCTGGGACTGTCAGGCGCGTACAGTGGCGGTCGTGCGGGCGCGACGCCGCGGGCTGTCGCGGTGCGGCGCGACTGCGACGGCCTTATGCGCCCCGAGTTGGTAGATTACGGTTAGTGACTGAGGCGCTCGACGTCGTCGAATTCCTGCTCACGGCCCGCGTCTACGACAAGCACCAGGAACTCGACGAGAACGACCTTCCGCCAGCCCACCGCGGCGCGCTCTGGAACGACGACGGCGTGCAGCGGCCACCGAAGACCACCGAGGACGCCGTCCGAGAGGGCTCCGGCGTCGACGACCCCTGGGACGCCATCTCGGGGCTGATGTTCACCGACCGGGACACGTTCTCTGGCGGCATCAGCCTCGTGGACGACGAGATGGCCGTCGACTGGTTCGTGGAGCGAGCGGACGCCGACCGCGTCCGCGAGAACCCGGTGCTGGCGTACGTACTGGACGACGAATTCGACGTGGACTACGAGGCAGCCCGCGACGAGAACCGGCCCGTGCAGGCCGACCCGCAGTGGATTGACGGCCTGCTCGCGGAGTACTTCGACGAGGACGACGAGGAGATGCTCGACCTCGTGGAGGTGCGGTCGCCCGCGGAAATCGACGTGACGCTCGACGACATCGTGCTCACCGACGAGCAGGAAGCCGAGATTACGAAGGTCGCGAAAGCCATCGAGCACCGCGACTACCTCGCGACCATCGGCCTCAGCGAAATCGGGAAACTGCTGTTCGTCGGGCCGCCCGGGACGGGGAAAACGTCGACGGCGCGCGGGCTCGCCCACCAGCTCGACCTGCCGTTCGTGGAGGTGAAGCTCTCGATGATTACGAGCCAGTACCTCGGCGAGACGGCGAAGAACGTCGAGAAGGTGTTCGAGGTGGCCAAGCGGCTGTCGCCGTGCATCCTCTTCATGGACGAGTTCGACTTCGTCGCGACGACGCGCACGGGCGACGAGCACAACGCCATCAAGCGCGCCGTCAACACGCTGTTGAAGAGCATCGACGAGGTCAGTCTCGTCAACGACGACGTCCTCCTCATCGGCGCGACCAACCACCCGGACGAACTGGACGCGGCGGCGTGGCGGCGCTTCGACGAGATTCTATCCTTCCCGCGGCCCGACGAGGGGATGCGCGCCGAAATCCTGGAGGTCGTGACGCGCGAACTCGCCGTCGACGACTTCGACCCCGAGGAACTCGCCGCGGAGACGGAGGGCCTGACGGGCAGCGACCTCCGCCTCGTGCTCCGCGAGGCCGTCCTGGACGCGCTCATGGAAGACCGCCGCACGCTCACGCAGGACGACCTCGTCGACGCGGTCTCTGACTTCGAAGACCGCGACCACCTCCGCAACCTCGACACGCTCGAGGAAGCCATCGACGACCCCGACGACGCGGACGACCACGCCCACGACCACGACCACGCAG
>JBDGQF010000308.1:0-5599 GCA_042219255.1 Halobacterium sp.
TCGTAGGTCTGGTCGAGGACGCTCTCGACGCACTCCGAGAACGGCGCGTAGCGCTCCTCGGAGTACGTGCAAACGACGACGGAGACCTTCATTGACGGCGTTTGGCCGAAGCCGCGAATAAGCATTGTGCTTCGACCGCAGTCTGACGCTGATTCGACGCGCTGGGGAGTAGCACCACGAGGTTTCACAAGGCTTATTCGCGCGCTATCAGTGCCTATCACCAATGAGCGAAACGAACGAGGAGTCGAGGGAGTCCTCCTTATCGGTCGATAGCGCCCTCGACGCTCTCGAAGACTGGTACCACCTCCCGACGCTGGCGGCGGTCGTCGCGTTCATGTTCTGGGTGCGCGTCCAGGCCTGGAAGAACTTCACGCAGAACGGCGAAGTGTACTTCTCGGGCAACGACGCGTACTATCACTTCCGTCAGGTGATGTACACGGTCGAGCATTGGCCCGCAACGATGCCTTACGACGTCTGGACTGGATTCCCCTCGGGCACAATTGCAGGGCAGTTCGGGACGCTGTTCGACCAGATTGTCGCGACTGCGGCGCTCGTCATCGGACTCGGTGACCCGTCGCAGAACACTATCGCGATGACGCTGCTGTTCGCGCCGGCCGTCTTCGGCGCGCTACTCGCGATTCCTGCGTACTTCATCGGGAAGCGGATGGGGGGCCGTCTCGGCGGCTTGTTCGCTGCGGTCATCCTCGCACTCCTCCCTGGCTACTTCCTCCAGCGGAGTCTAGTCGGTGCCGCCGACCACAATGGCGCAGAGCCGCTGTTCCAGTCGATGGCAGTGCTCGCGACGATGGTCGCGCTGGCGTTCGCGGAACGAGAGAAGCCAGTCTACGAGCAGTTCCTTGACCGGGACGTGGCGGGCCTCCGCGGCGTCGTCGGGTGGAGTGTCATCGCGGGCGTCGCGACGGCAGTGTACCTCTGGATGTGGCCGCCCGGCGTCCTCTTGGTGGGCATCTTCGGCGCGTTCTATCTCGTGAAACTCGTCAGTGACTACTACTCGGGTACGAGTCCCGACCACGCCGCCATCGTCGGTGCAATCAGCATGACGACGACTGGCGTCCTACTGCTCTCCTCCATCGGCGAGTCCGGGTTCGGCGTATCGGGATTCTCGCTCCTACAGCCAGTCGTTTCCCTGGCCGTTGCGTTCGGCTGCCTGTTCCTCGCTGCATTGGCACGCTTCTGGGACGACCAGGAGTTCTCCGATTCGGGGTACGTCGCAGCGACCTTCGGAATTCTCGTCGTGGGCCTCGGCGTGCTCACCGTAGTCGCTCCCAGCTTTTGGTCGATGATTCAGTCGAACCTCCTGAACTACATCGGCCTCAGTTCGACCGCTGGCACACGCACCATCGGTGAGGCGCAGCCGTTCCTCTCGCGGACGAGCCGGTACGGCCTCGGGACGTTTGGCGTCGTCTTCCTGGAGTACGGACTGGCGTTCTTCACCGCGATACTCGCTGCCGGCTGGATTCTCCTCCGTCCACACCTCGCGAGCGGGAACCTGAAGCGGGTCGGTGGCGCTGCGTCCGCAGTCGTCCTCGTGGCAATAGTGTACATGTGGCCGACCGTCCCGTCGTGGGTCGGTGGTCTGTTCGGACTCGGCGGACAACTCACGGCGCTCGGCATCGTCGCAGTGACGATGGCGGCGGTCATCGTCACGGGCGACTACGAGGGAGAAGAACTCCTCGTCGTCGTCTGGGGCGCGTTCATCACGTCCGCGGCGTTCACGCAGGTGCGGTTCAACTACTACCTCGTAGTGCCGGTCGTCGCCCTGAACGCCTACCTCTTGGGGAACATCCTGGCCTTCGTCGACCTGGACAAGCCCGCAGCCCAAATCGAGGAGGTGGACTGGTACCAGGTCGGCACTGTCGTGATGGTCGTGTTGCTGGTACTGGTGCCGATTGCGGCGCCCGTGGTCGCGGAGGCGTCGGACAACGACTCCGCGCCGCGACAGACCAGCCCGATTACGCTGACAAACGAGCAGAACCAGCGCGTGCCGCTCCAGGGCGTGACCACCATCGGGTCGTCGAACGGCCCGGGCGCCGTCACCAGCTGGGACGACGCGATGACGTGGTTCAAGCAGAACACGCCTGCCCAGGGGAACTACGGTGGCGCCGGGAACGCCGACCAACTGGACTACTACGGGACGTACAGCCGTACGAGCGACTTCGACTACCCCGAGGGCGCGTACGGCGTGATGTCGTGGTGGGACTACGGTCACTGGATGACCGTCGAGGGCCAGACGATTCCACACGCCAACCCGTTCCAGCAAAACGCTGTCTCGGCCGCGAACTACCTGCTCTCACAGAACGAGAGCGAAGCGCAGAACGTCCTGACCGAGGTTCAGGAGGACGACGCGAAGATGCGGTACGTCGCCGTGGACTGGAAGATGGTGACGGTGCCGCTGCCGTCGCTCGGCGCCGGCCAGTCGAAGTTCTCGGCACCCATCGTGTTCTACGACGGCCCGCACAACTTCTCGTCGTCGGACTTCTACAAGCAAGCGATTACCGCGAACTTCGAGCAGGGACAGTTGACGAACGCGCGGTACCTCCGCCAGGCGCCGCTGCTGAAACAGCAGGACTACTACGAGTCGATGATGGTGCGGCTGTACCGCTACCACGGCAGCGCGAAGCAGCCGCAGCCGGTCGTGTTCGACTGGCGGCGGAACTACGGCGACAGGGCGGTGCTGTTCGACTCGAACACGACGAACGTCCGGCAGTTCGAGAACATGAGCGCCGCGCGAGCGTACGTGAAAAACGACTCCACCTCGCAAATCGGTGGGTTCAGTGACGTGCCGTCCGAGTACGTGCCGGCGCTGGAGCACTACCGGATGATTGGCGTGAGCGACGAGAGCGCGGCGCCCGCGAACCTCTGGTTGACTCGCAGCGAGTTCAACGCCCAGTACTACCCGACGTGGGTGAAGCTGTTCGAGCGCGTCGAGGGCGCGACCATCGAGGGCACTGGCCCGGCGAACACGACGCTGACGGTGACCGCGAACTTCGAAATCACGGAGATGCGCAACGAGCAGGGCCAGGCGCCGACGTTCCCGTACACGCAGCGCGTGCAGACCGACGCGAACGGGAACTTCGAACTGACGGTGCCGTACTCGACGACTGGCTACGACCAGTACGGGCCTGAGAACGGGCACACGAACGTCTCGGTGCGTGCGACCGGGCCGTACACTGTGACCACCGGGAACGTGACGACCGAGGACTTGCGGACGGTGAAGTGGAACGCGACGACGCACGTCACCGAGGGCCAGGTCATCGGCGAGAACAGCACGGCGTCGACGGTCGAACTGGAGCGCCACGTGGTCGACACGCCGGAGGGCGCGCAGAACAACACGTCCTCGGGCAGTGCGTCGCTGGCGTCGCCGTCGTCGTTCGAGACTGACGGCACTGGTAGTCCGTCCGCGGACGCCGGGACGTCCGGTGTCGCGCCGGTTCAGATGCAGTCGCCGTTCGGTGCGGGCCTCGCGCTGGCGGCGCCCGCGGCGCTCGGCGCGCTCGCCCGCCGGTACGCCTGATGTCGACGCGCGACTACCTGGTGGTGTACGCGAAGGGCGCGGCGATGGGCGCGGCTGACGCCGTCCCGGGCGTCTCTGGCGGTACCATCGCGCTCATCGCGGGCATCTACGAGCGCCTGGTCGGCGCCATCGCGGCGCTCGACCCGATGGAGGCGCTGGCGTTGCTCGCGCTCGTGCCGCGACTCGGCCGCGCTGACGTCCGCGAGGAGTTCTGGGAGTGGCTCGTCCGCATGGACGTGCCGTTTCTCGCAGTGCTCGGGGTGGGCGTGCTGTCGGCAGTCGTGACGGTGGCGAACGTCGTGCACGTCGCAATTGCGGACTTCCCTGGCGTGACGTTCGCGTTTTTCTTCGGTCTCATCGCGGCGTCGGTCGTCGTGCTGCTGGGCGAGGTGGCGCTGGACACGCCGGGCCGGATTGGCGCGGCCGTCGTCGGGTTCGCGCTGGCGTTCGTGGTGAGCGCCCAAGCCCAGGCCGACCTCCTGCCGGACGGCCTCCCGGTCATGTTCCTCGCGGGCGCGGTCGCCATCTGCGCGATGGTACTTCCGGGGGTCTCCGGGTCGCTCATCCTCATTACGCTCGGGAAGTACGAGACGATGACGACGGCGGTGAGCGAGGCGACGGACGCGCTGTTCGCGGGCGACGCCGCAAACGCTGTCGGGCCGCTGGCGACCCTGGTCGTGTTCATGGTCGGCGCCGTCGTCGGCCTGTTGTCGTTCGCGAGGGTCGTCGAGTGGGCGCTCGACCACTACCGGGCGGCGACGTTGACGTTCCTCGTCGCGTTGATGGCGGGCGCGCTCCGCGCGCCGGCAATCAAAATCGGGGAGGCCGACCCGGCGTTGACGCCCGGGAGCGCTGGCGTGATTCTGGTGGCGGGCGTCCTCGGCGCGGGCGTCGTCCTCGTCCTCGACGCGACGACGGACGACCTGGACTACTGACCGCCACTCCTGCTTCCGTTCTCGCGTTCGCTGACAGTTTCCGCCGGTGCTGGTGCGGTTTTTACCGCGTCGGCGCGAACTACACCCGTGACCATTCCGTTCAGCGATGAGACGGTTTCTGCCGTCGCGGCAGACGCCGACGTTTCCGAGTCCGCGCTGCGCGAGGCCGCTGTGGCGGTGCAGGCGACGCTCGCGGACTACCCTGGTCGGACGGTGGACGGCCTGGTGTACGAGTGGCGGCAGGCGTTCCGCGTCGACCCGCTGATAGAGCGCAGGCCGGACGCCTGGGTGCTGCGCGTGCCGGAGCGAGTGTGGGCGGACGTCGTAGAGCGGTCTGCCGTCGACGGTGGCGTCGGCGGTGCGGTGGCCGGCGCGCTCGCGACGCTCCACGAGACCGGTATCGGGGGCGTCGACAGCGACCGCGAGGACGGCGTCGTGCTGTTGGTGGCCCGCGAGTAGGTGAGTGAGTTCGTCGCGGGGATTTTTTGTCGCGGCCCGCGGAGGTCGCAGCGAGTGAATGACGGGAGACTCGTACGTCGGCGCCATCGACCAGGGGACGACGGGCACGCGGTTCATGGTGTTCGACCACTCGGGCCGCGTGGTCGCGTCGGCCTACGAGCGCCACGAACAGTACTATCCGGAGCCCGGCTGGGTGGAGCACGACCCGTCGGAACTCTGGGCGAACACGAAGACGGTGGTGCGGCGCGCGCTCGCGGCGGCAGACCTCGGGCCGGACGACCTGGCGGCGCTCGGCGTCGCGAACCAGCGCGAGACGACGGTGCTGTGGGACGCCGAGACCGGCGACCCAGTCCACAACGCCGTGGTGTGGCAAGACCGCCGGACGACTGGGCGCGTCGACCAGTTGCGCGAGGACGGCTGGGCGGAGTACGTCCGGGAGACGACGGGCCTGCGGCTTGACGCGTACTTCTCGGGCACGAAACTGGAGTGGTTGCTCGACAACGCCGACCCGGTCGGCGCCAAGCGCGGTGATTCGCGGGACGTCCGCGAGCGAGCGGAGGACGGCGACGTGCTGTTCGGCACCGTGGACTCGTGGCTCGTCTACAAGCTGACCGGAGCGCACGTCACGGACGTCTCGAACGCCTCACGGACGATGCTGCTCGACGTCCAC
>JBDGQF010000190.1:0-5568 GCA_042219255.1 Halobacterium sp.
TGATGTCCGCGCCCGCCTGCACGCTCTTGCTGACGGAGTCGCCGAAGCCGAGGACGAAGCTCGCGATGACTGCTGCGAGAATCACCGTGATGGCGACCATCAGGATGACGCCGATGACCGGTGAGACACCGCGTTCGTCCGCGTCTGGAATTTCGAGACTGATTTTCTTCATGGTGGTGTTTGAGCGCACGCGACCGGAACGGATACGACGGTCGGGTATCCGTTGGTTGACTGCCACTCCGATTCCGAATCCGTGCTTGGGGCCTCTATCGGCTCCTGACACTTAACTCTCACCACCAACTTAATGATATCTTAACTAGTTCGAGCTGAGGGGATAACCAGTCGTTAACGGGTCGTTTTGGGCGGGCGCGGTGACTGAGAGCGGACGGTGACTGGCTGTTCAGTCCGGTTTCCCGTCGATGCCTCGCGCTGCCGCCGGGCCGCTCAGACCCACACACTGTATAAAACACCTTTACTGGTAATGGGTGAACTGTTCGACGCCGGACGTGATAGGCCGACTCGATGGCGTGCACGAACTGCGGTGACGAGACCGTCGTCGAGGGGTACACGGTACGGTTCACGCAGGGGCGCGACGACCCCCGGGAAATCGACCTGGAACTCTGCGAGGGGTGCGTCGAGGAGTTCCGCGCCGAGGACGGCATCGAAGTGAACTGAGACGCGGGCGCGGGCGGCTAGCCCATCACTGACATTGCGTACGCGAGCGACGCGGCCAACGACACGACGGCGAAAGCCAGCCAGCGCAGCAACGACCGGTCTCGGAGTCGACGCGGTGACCACCCGATTAAGCGGTCGAGGACGCGCGCCGCTCCGACGGTGCCGCTGACGGCCAGCGCGAACAGGCCGCTGCCGACGAGCGCGAGCGAAACGACGGCCTGCGTCGTGGTCAGTTGCGGGGCGTCGGCGAGGTCGGTCTGTTCCGCGTCGCCGTACGGTGACTCGGCCTGCTGGGCTTCCTCCCAGTTCGGGACGCCGTCGCCGTCGGCGTCTCGTTCGGGTCCGAGCGTCAGGACGTGCTGCTCGGGCATCTCTGGTACTGACGCGCCATCGACGAACCGGTCGAAGAACCGGTCGGTGTCCTCCTCGCCGAGGTAGTCGGCGACGCGGCCGCGCACCTCGTGCGTCCGGACGTAGCCGCCAGCGGAGTACACGTCCCGGAAGACGTCCATCGCCGACGCCGACCCGTCCGTCGCGTTCCGGATGCGCGCGTCCAGCGCGGCGTAGACGCGCGCCCCCTTCCCGTACTCGGCATTCACGCCGTCACCGCTGTCCTGGGCTGTGAGGACGGCGTCCGGGTGGTCGACTGACGCGACGTGCTGCCGTGCCGCCGTGGCGTCGCCGGCGCGCCGCGCGTGGAGGACGGCGGCGTAGTACTCGGCTGAAGCCTCCGTGAGCCAGGCGGAGTCAGCCGCCGCCGAGCCCGTCTGCTGGGTGTGAACGTACTCGTGTACCCAGGTGTTCTCCGGGCTGCCCGGCCAGTTGTCCGCTCGCACCCAGAACGACGAGTCGCTGGCCGCGCCGGACACCTCAGTGGCGACGTGCCCCGGGAGGGCGAGGGCGTAGACGTGCGGGTCGTCGTCCACGTCCGGGAAGGCTTCTGCTGCGTGCGTGAGCGAGTCGAGGACTGCGGTCCGGGGCGGGCCGAGTTCGGCGGCGGCGGGGACGAGGAGGTGGAAGGTCTGGCCGTCCGCAGAAACCGTGCTCTCGTCGAACTCGCCGACGAACGCGGCCTGGCTGGTCGCGTATCCCGACGTGCCGGCGACCCGCTGCGTCCGGTCGACGGCCGGAATGCGGTCGGCGCCCGTTCGCTGGACGACCACCGAGGGCAGTTTCACGTACTGCCAGCCGTCGCCCGCGACGCCCGCCTCCCCGTCGCGCAGTGAGTCAGTGTCGAGGGAGACGACGAACCGGAGCGTCGCGGTAGCAGTCCCCCCGCTGTCCCGCTCGTACTCGTACTGGGTCTTGTGCGGAGTGTCGGTGCGCACCTCCAGCCCGGTGATAGCGGGCGGAGCGTACGTGCCCGAACCGTCGTAGTGCACGATTTCGAGCGAGTCGACGCCGTCGGGAATCCGGTACTCGTACTCGACGACGGCCGCCGTCTCGTTCTTTCGGGTGACGACGACGCGTTCGGTAACTGTCGGTGCGTCGGCGGCGCCGGCGCGCGCCGCGCCGTCCGCCGACGACTGCGGTTGCTGTAGCGCCGCACTCGCGCCCGTAGCGGCCGACGCCACCACGATGAGGACGGCGAACGCGGTCGTGTGCCCTGGGACGCGCATCGTCAACGAAGCGCTATCAGGCGGAAGTAAGGCCGTCGGTTCCGGCAACCGCTCGCCCCGTACCGGTCGGTCCCGGGGGCCGTCGCGCGCTCTACTTTCGCCGCGGTTTCCACACCTTCATATTGCGGGCGCGCCGTTTCCCACTCGATTACTGTGAGCCGGGAGCGCGCCACAGCGAACGTATCGACCGCGGGGCGGACGCCGCGAATCGTCGTGGTCTGCGGGCTACCGGGCGCCGGGAAGACGACCGTCGCCGAGCACGCCGCCGGACTGCTTGACGCCGACCTCCTCCGGACTGACGTCGTCAGGAAAGACCTCTTCCCCGACCCCGAGTACACGGACTCGGAGATGCGCGCGGTGTACGAGGAACTGTTCGAGCGCGCGAGCGCGGCCGTGCGGCGCGGGGACGCCGTCGTCCTGGACGGGACGTTCCAGCACGGCGACCTGCGCGAGGACGTGCAAGCGGTCGCGGACGACCTCGGCGTACCGGTGACGTTCGTGAAAGTGGAGTGCGACGCGGACGTGGTCAGGGAGCGCATCCGCGAGCGTTCCGACGACGAGAGCGACGCGGACTTCGAGATTCACCAGCAGTACCGCGAGTCCTTCGACGCCGTCGACCGCGAGCACGCGGTCGTCGACAACTCCGGCGGCCTCGAGGAGACGCGCGAGCAGGTCACGGCGCTGTTCTGACCGGCCGGTCGCGGTAGGCTTTTTTCGGCTACTCGCGAACCCGTGGGTGTGACAGCCGACGAGACCGACCCGCTGGCGTGGGAGACGACCGGCCGCGAAGTGGTCTACGAGTGTCCGGGGTTCGAAGTCGTCCGCGAGGACGTGGAACTGCCGGACGGCACCGAGACGGACTTCGACTACCTCGTGGACGACCCCGCCGTCGTCCTGTTGGCGTTCACGCCCGACGGCGACGTCGTGCTCGTCGAGGAGTGGCGGCAGGCCGTCGGGCGCGTGAACCGCGCGCTCCCGGCGGGCGGCGTCGAGGACGAGGACGCGGACTTCGCCGCGGCCGCTCGTAGGGAACTCCGCGAGGAGACCGGCTACGAGGCCGAGCGCGTCGAGAAGTTCGGCGAGTTCGAGCCGGCGAACGGCATCTCGAACGCCGTCCACCACTACTACGTCGCGCACGACTGCCGGCCGACGGCCGAACAAGACCTGGACTTCAACGAGTCCATCCGCGTGACGACCGAGTCCTACGACGACCTGCTGGCGGCCGTGACGGACGGCGGCGTCCGCGACGGCCGCACCGCGCTCGGCGTCCTGCACTACGAACGCCAGTAGTCGACGCCGGGACGGTGGCCGCCGAATTTATCGCACCGCGTTCCGACGCCCAGTGTATGGGCGTCATCGTCTACGAGGACCCGGAGGGCGGCGTCACGGACTGGAAGACCAGCGACTCGAACCTCGGCTTCAACGACGACACCGGCCACTGGCTGGTGACGTCCGAGGACGGCCGCACCGTCCGGCGCATCCCCCGCGAGCGCGTGTTCTACGTGGAGACCAGCGAGTGAGACTGCGCGGCGGACGGCCGCCGGCGATAGTCGAGCGCGGGGCGCGAGGCGTACAGCCGCGGCGCCTGACGGCTGCCGCGTGGCCGGACAGAAACCCTTACGCGCGGCCGCTATCTACGACCCTGCAATGAGAGAGGTCTTCGAGGTGACCGCGCAGGACGGCGCCGCCCGCATCGGCGAACTGGAGGTGCCGCGGGCGGGCGTCACGGTGGAGACGCCGACGCTGATGCCCGTGGTGAACCCGAACCTGATTACGGTGGAGCCGTCGCGGTTCCCGGAGTTCGGCGCGGAGATGCTCATCACGAACTCCTACATCATCAAGGGCGACCCGGACCTCAACGAGCGCGCGCTCGACGAAGGCCTCCACGACATGCTCGGGTTCGACGGCGCCATCATGACCGACTCCGGGAGCTTCCAGCTGGCGGAGTACGGCGAAATCGACACGGACACCGAGGAGATTCTCCAGTTCCAGCACGACGTCGGGAGCGACGTCGGCACGCCCGTGGACATCCCGACGCCGCCGGACGCCGGCCGCGAGCAGGCCGAGGACGAACTCGCGACCACGCAGGAACGCCTCGAACTCGCGGAGACCGTCGACGTCGGCGATATGCTCGTGAACGCGCCCGTGCAGGGCGCGACGTTCCCAGACCTCCGCGAGGAGGCGGCGCGCCACGCGTACAACACCGACCTCGACCTGTTCCCCGTGGGCGCGGTGGTGCCGCTGATGAACCAGTACCGCTACGACGACATGAGCGAGGCCGTGCTCGCCGCGAAGCGCGGCCTCGGCCGGGACGCGCCCGTCCACCTGTTCGGCGCCGGCCACCCGATGATGTTCGCGCTCGCCGCGGCCCTGGGCTGCGACCTTCTCGATTCGGCGGCGTACGCCATCTACGCCCGCGACGACCGCTATCTCACCGTCCACGGCACCGAACACCTCGACAGCCTCCACTACTTCCCCTGCGACTGCCCCGTCTGCAGCGAGCACACGCCCGACGAAGTCGAACGCATGGGGGACGCCGCGCGCGAGGAACTGCTCGCCGAGCACAACCTCCACGTCTCGTTCGGCGAACTCCGGCGCGTCAAGCAAGCCATCAAGGCCGGCAACCTCATGGAACTCGTCGAAGCACGCGCCCACGCCCACCCCAGGACGCTAGACGGCTTCCGCGCGCTCCTCGACCACCGCGAGCAACTGGAGGCCACCGACCCCGCGAGCAAGGACGCGTTCTTCTACACCTCGGCGGACAGCGCGCGCCGCCCCGAGGTGCTGCGCCACCACGAGCGCCTCGAACGCCTCGACCCGGAGGGCGACGTCCTCCTCACGGAGGGCTCGGGCGACGACCGGTACGACGAGTGGTGGAACGTCGTCCCGCCGTTCGGGCCGTATCCGCGCGCGCTCTCCACGACCTATCCGTTGAACGCGGAGACGCCGACGCGCATGGACCGCGCGGGCTACGAGGCCGCCGCGGAGGGCGTCCAGCGCCTCGCCGACGCGAACCCCGAGACCGAGTTCACGCTCGCGCACCGCGGCTGGCCGGACTCGGCGCTCGACCGCGTGCCGGCGCGCGTGGACGCCGTCGACATCTCGCCGGAGAACGAGTAGGACTGGCGCAGTCGGACTGGCCGCCTGGAGTGCAGCGAAAGGCAAGGCAATTGGGCGTTCGGCCCGGAGACGGCTGTAATGACTGACTACTTCGAGGTCCACGCGCGCGACGCCGCGGCGCGCGTGGGCGAACTCCGCCTGTCGGAGTCGGTGA
>JBDGQF010000001.1:0-5567 GCA_042219255.1 Halobacterium sp.
TGGTGTGCGTGGACTGCCTCCGCCAGGACTTCGTGCGCCGTGACGCCGTGGACACGCCGTTCCTGGACTCGCTGCGCGAGCGCGGCATGGAGTGCACGGAACTGTACGCGACCGCGACCACGACCACGCCCGCCATCGCCAGCCTCCTCACCGGCGCGTACGGCGAAGTCAACGGCATTCAGTCGCTGCGCCGCGGCAGCCTCAGCGAGGACGTCACGCCGATGGCCGAGATTCTCGGCGACGCCGGCTACCACACGGAAGCGATGGTGACCGGGCCGCTCGTCCCCGAGACCGGTCTCGACCGCGGGTTCGACGCCTACGAGTGCCGCGACCGCGACGAGTCGATGTTCTCCGACTGGCGCGAGGAGGGCCTCGACCGCCTCGCCGGCCTGCCGGAGCCGTTCGCGGCGTTCGTCCACCTCTGGGAGATTCACGAGGACGTCCACGTCCCCAGCGAGTACGACAGCGCGGAGTACGGCGAGACGCCATATGGCCGCGCGTTCTCCGCGCTCGACCGCGAAATCGAGGCGCTCGTCGACGCCGTCCCCGACGACACCATTGTCGCGTTCGTCGGCGACCACGGCGAGAGCATCACGCACCGCAACAACCCCCTGCGCCTCGCCGCGAAGTCCCTCCGGGACGCCCTCCGGTACTACGGCGGCGTCGACACGCGCGGCCTCGAAGAGCGCGTGAACCAGTACTGCGACACGTTCGGCCCGGACGTCGACGACCACTTCATCGAGAACGGGCACGGCGAGAACGTCTTCGACTTCACCACGAACGTCCCGTTCGTGCTCGCCGGCCCCGGCGTCGAGTCCGCGACCGTGGACGCACAGGTCAGGCAAATCGACGTCCTGCCGACGATTCTGGACGCGCTCGGCGTCGACCACGAGACGGACGGCGACGCAATCGAGCCGGGGGTCGACGACCGCGTCGCGTACATGCGCGCCTGCGGCGCGTCCCTGCACGGCGAACGCAACTGGGCGCGCGCAGTCCGCTACGACGACGCGAAGTACGTCGAGTTCCCCGAGCGCGACTGGGAACCCGGCGTCTACGACATCACCGACGACCCGCAGGAGCTGGAGCGCGTCGACGACCCAGACCTCGAAGCCGGACTCCGCGAACGCCTCCCCGAGCGCGGCGTCGACCCGACGGACGTCGAGATGCTGGAAATCAACGAACGACTCGAAGACCTCGGCTACCTCTGAGCGACCGCACACACTCGTCTCCGGCGGTACGCGCTGCTGGACGCCGAACGGATCGAAAAACGTGGGAGTGGTCAGTTACTCTTCGTCGTCTTCTTCGTCCTCGTCGTCTTCTTCGTCCTCGTCCTCGTCGGCTTCCTCGACGAGTTCGAGGTTGTCCTCGGGGACGCCGGCCTCCTGGCCGTCGTCGAAGCTGACGGTGTAGTTCGGTTCGCCGAACATCGTCTCGACGACCTGCGTGACAGTGCCGGTCTCGCCGTCGAACTCGCTGTGCTTGTCGTGGAGGACGACCGTATCGTCTTCTTCGAAGCTCATAGCCGGAGTTCCGGCGGACGAACTAAAAGCGACCCGGTTTCCGGTCTCCGAAACCGTAACGTGGCCGTCTACCGTACACCCGACTATGACTACCGTTCACGCCGCGACCGTACCGCCTGACAGCCCGTGGCCGTCGCTCCGTGGCGATGCCGGTCGATGACCTCTGGTACCTCGCGAGTCGCGCCGACCAGCGCGCCGAGCGCGCGTACCACGCGCTGACCGAGCGCCACGACGGCTTCCTCGAGTTCGACCGCCACCGCACGGTGTCCCGGCCGCGGTTCCGCACGCTCGCCGAGCGCGTCGAACGCACGGGCGCGCCGTACGGCGCGCACACGGTCGTCTACCGAGAGAACGGCGACCTCCTCCTGGTGCGCCACGACGAGGTCGACCTCTGGGTGCTGCCCGGCGGCGGCATCGACGACGGCGAGTCGTTCCGCGAGGCCGCCGAGCGCGAACTCGCGGAGGAAGCCGGCGTGGACGCGACCTACGACGGCCTCGCGATGGTGACGACCGTCGAGTTCGCGTGCGAGGGCTACTCGTCGTGGGGCGTCCTCCCGGTCTTCGAGGCGCGCGCCGACGACACCGACCTGGAGGTCTGCGACCCGGACGGCGAGATTTCGGCGGCGTCCTGGTTCGCCGACCTGCCGGAGGACACTCGCGACCGCGGCCACCTGCAGCGGTGGCGCGACCGCGCGCTCTCGTAGGGTTTACCTTCGACTGGTGGCTCCCGTGCGTATGGACGTGCGAGTGCCGTCGGACAGCGAGCGCGCGGCGGTCGCCGACCGCTTGCTCCGGCCGGCGTACCGCGAGGCGGAGGCGCTCGACCCCGAGTTCCACGACCTCGCGGAGACCGCCGTCTCGCGCGAGGACTGCTCGCGGTGGCTGGACGACGACGACCGCACGATGTTCGTCGCGTACGACGCCGGCCCGGTCGGCTGCGTCACGGGCGGCGTCGGCGAGTCGCCGGCGCTGTACACGCGCGGCACGTACTGTTACGTCGACGGCCTCTACGTCGTGCCGGAGCGACGCCGCGAGGGCATCGCCGGCGACCTGCTCGACCGCATGAAGGAGTGGGGGCGCGACCGCGGGTGCGAGTACGCCAGCCTCTCCGTCCACGTCGAGAACGAGGCCGCGCTGTCGTTCTACGAGGCCCACGGCTTCGAGCCGAAGTACCACAGCCTCCGCCAGCAACTCTGACGCGCCGCCGACGCGCCCTGTGAGGCACTCCCAAAGACACTTTTCGGTGGGCGGTGAAGCGCAACCAAGCCAGTGAGCGGTCTGCCCGCCGCTGCGGCACCCGTCCCCCATGCGCGTCCCCGACATCTCCACGCGCGACCTGCTGTCGGCCCTCGGCTACGCCGCCCTCGGCGTCCTCGGTACCGGCGTCGCCGCCGTCGGCCTCGTCTACGTCCTCCAGCCACTCCAGCCAGTCGTCTACGACGCGCTCTACCTCGTGGTCGGGCCGTGGACGGCGACAGAAGCCGCGTCCATCTTCCACATCGGCGTCGCGGGCGTGCTCGCCGTCTCCGTGCCCACGGTCACCGCGGAACTCCTGGACGGCCAGCGCACCGCCGCGCTCGCGCTCGGGTTCGTCGCGCTGGTCGCCGCGCTCGTCGCCGTCCTCGTGGCCGCCGCGCTCCTCGGCGTCCTCGGCTTCCTGACGCTCCTCGTCGCGTACGCGCTCCTCGTCGCCGCCGCCCTCGGCGCGCTCGCCGCGAGCGACGCCGCCACCGGCACCCTCACCGCGTTCGTCGGCGGCGTGCCAGTCCTCGCGCTCCTGCTGTTCCTGCTCGCGTTCGGCCTCGGCTGGGGCGGCGGCTACGACGTCGTCGCCGAACGCCTCCAGGGCCACGACGCCACCGACGACGTCGCGGACTTCGACGACGCGCCCCAGGTGCGCGACGACCTGTTCGCCGAACAGTCCTGTGACCCCTACGAGGACGGCGTCTGCCGCCTCTCACTCAGGGGGTACGAGCACGAACTCCGCGCCGCCCGGTTCCTGGATGCGCACGGCGTCCGGTGTCCGTTCCTGAACCAGCCCAGCATGCCAGTGTACGACCGCGACGCGTCGTTCGTCGCCGAGCACGCCGGCGACTACTACCGGGTCAGTTGCGAGGCGTACGGCGACTGACTACGGGGGAACTGCCGCCGTCACTGCGGGCCGAATGACTCGCCGTCGCGCTCCTCGGCGCCGATTCGGCGGAGCGCGGCGCGCGCGTTGCTCGCCTCGTACCCGAAGAACACGTCGTCGGCGTACTCGCCCACCACGTCCGCGGCGTGAATCAGGTTCTCCACGTCGACGTCCACGGCGTACAGTTCCACGCTGAACGGTGCGTCAAGCAAGTCCGCGAACCCGGAGGCGATGGTCTCCAGCCAGTACGTCGTCCCGTACGCGGTGTCGTAGAGGGGGACGACGAACTCGTCGACGTGCTCGGCGAGCGCCGCGACGTCCAGGCCCGAGCGCTCGTAGAGGTGGCCCGGATACGGGTCTGGGTAGAGCGTGAAGTACGTCTTCCCGGGGATGCGGTCTGTCGCCTCGGCGACGAACTCCGTGATGACGCTCGCGCGCCAGTCCTGCCAGTCATCGAACTCGGAGTCGGCGAACGCGGCCTCGCAGCGCTCGCAGTGACAGTACTCGGCGCGCGGGAACCCGACGTCGTCCAGGCGGACGTCACCGTTCAGTTCCGCGCACGTCTCGATGACCTCCAGGAGGCCGCTGCGGTAGTCCTCGGCGAGCGGACAGATGTACGCCCAGTCAAAGTACGGCCGGTCGCGGGTCGCGCGGTTCCCCTCTTCGTCCACTGGGACGAGGTCTGGTTCCGTGCCCGCGGTGGCGTTGTCCCCGAAACAGGACACCATGTTCACGGCGTCCTCCAGGGGGTCGGTGTGCCGGCCGGTGACGTCCTTGACCTCGTAGAACGCGCGGTCGAACTCCGGCCAGTCGACTTCCTCGGCGTTCCGCGTGACGACGCCGTACATGGACTGCGGTTGGCCGTCGCGGGGCGTAAGTCGTTCGCTCTCCGGACGGCCGGCGAGAAGGAGTGGTCAGCGACCGGTGCGCCTGCCGTCGACCGCTCAGTCGATGCGGTCGACTTCCTCGGGTTCGGGTGCTTCGTCGCCGCCCAGCACGAACTTCCAGACGAGGGCGATTACGGCGAGCACCACGACAGCCTTCACGAGTTTTCCTGCCATACCTGACACTATCGGCTGGGGTGATTAAACGCTTTGCGGGCCCGGCACGCGTCTGTGAATCCTTCCCAACACGTCGCGGCCGGCGGCGCCAACGACGCCCCGACTGGTTACTTGCGGAGGTGGTCTGTGATGTCCTCGCGGACGATTTCGCCGCAGTACTCGCAGCGAAGGCCGTCGTCCAGCACGGCGAACGTCGGTTCGACGGGTTCGCCGGCGTTCGTGATGCAGTCCCGGTCCGGGCACACGAGCACGCCCGTGACTTTCTCTGGCGGTTCCACGCGGCGCTTGTCCACGACGTCGTAGTCCCGGATGATGTTGATTGTCGCCTCCGGCGCGATGAGCGAGAGGACTTCCGCCTCGTCGTCGCTGAGCTCCCGGCTCTCCACCTTCACGACGTCCTTCTTCCCCATGCGCTCGGAGGGGACGTTCATGCCGAGGCTGACCGTCGTCCCCTCCGTGCCGTCGATGCCGAGGAGCGCGAGGACGTGCAGGGCCTCGCCGGCCGTAACGTGGTCGATGACGGTGCCGCTCTGAATCTTGGAGACGCGGAGTTCTGTGTCAGTCATCGTCGAGGAGGAGGTCGAGGAGTGCCATCCGCACGGGGACGCCGTTGTGGGCCTGTTCGAAGTACGTCGCCGCGTCCGTGTCGTCGACTTCCGGCGCGATTTCGTCCACGCGCGGCAGCGGGTGCATCACCGCCAGGTCGTCGCTTGCGGCGTCCAGCGTGTCGGTCGTGATGCTGTACTCGCCGGCGACTTCTTCGTACTCGGACTCGTCGGCGAACCGCTCGCGCTGGATGCGCGTCACGTACAACACGTCCAGGTTCGGCAGCACTGCGTCCAGGTCTTCGTGCTC
>JBDGQF010000184.1:0-5554 GCA_042219255.1 Halobacterium sp.
ACGACGACGGTGGCCTGCTCCGTGCGGCCGTCCACGCGCAGCGTCACCCTGAACCGCGCGACGCCGTCCGCGTCACTGGACACGCGTTCCAGGCCCGTAATCTCGACTGTCGTCTCGCTCGGGTCGAGGCTTGCCACCGTCCGCGTCGCGTTCTCGTGGACGAGCGCCCGCGCCGCCGCGGCGTCGCCGTCGTCGATTGCCGCGTAGAAGTCGCGAACGACCTGCTCGGGGCCGTTCGCGCCGCCGCCGAGGAGGCCAGTCCGCGTGTACGCGACCCAGCCACCGGCGCCGACGACGGCGACGCCGCCGAGTTTCACGACGTCGCGCCGCCCGAACCCAGACGGCCGCGCGTCGTTCCCTGCCTGGGACGACGGAGCGTCCGCAGCACCGCCGAACAGCGGGTCGTCGTCGTGTTCCGAGTCCGTAGACGCCGGACCCGTCGAGGCCGGGGTCGTCGCCGAGTCCGTTGGCTTCGAGGCCGCCGACGCCGAGTCCGCGTCCGCAGTGTCGACGACCCACCGCCCGTCACCGCTGTCGTCAGCGCCACCGTCATCGCCGCCGTCAGCCTCGTCCCCGGCGCCGCCGTCCGTTCCGTCTCCAGTACCGGCTTCAGCAGCTCCCTCGGCGTCGCTCTCAAGCCACGCGCTCGCCGCTACACCGTCGTCCCCTGCCGTCGAGTCCGCAGTCTGTTCACCAGCGGACTCGCCGTCGGCGTCCGTCGTGTCGCCTCTCTCCGGTGCTGCCGCCGCGTCCGCGTCCTCTCCCGTCGCCTCCAGTTCCGACCGCACGTCGCTCGCGCCCGTCCCCGTACCTGTGGTTTCGGGTGTCTCGTCTGCGGGCGTCTCCGCGCTCGGGGCGTCGGCGGCGTCGGCGGACGTGGCCGCTCCACCGGTTTTCGCCGCGCCGTCCGGTCGCCAGTCCGTCTCGCGCCGGATGCGCGCGGCGTCCACGACGTCGACGCCGTACTCGTCGACGAGCGCGCGGGCGTCCGCGGTCAGTCCGCCCGGCGACGACACCAGCGCGGCGTCGGCGTCGGCGTCGGCGTCGCTGGCGGCCTTGAGCAGGAATTTCACGTGCTTCTCGGTGACGCTGGCGTCCGCACCAGAAACGCCCAGTGCGACGAGGCGCGCCGCGTCGTCCGCGTCCGCTCGGACGCCACGGACGAGCGTCGTGTCCGAGCGCACCTGGGAGGACGCCGTCCGCCAGCCCCGTCCGTCGAGGAACGCGGCGACCGCGTCGCCGTAGTCGCTGCCGGTCACGGCAGAGATGTTACCCCAACATCATATAGTGGTTTCTACAGGAACGGGCGTAGCGGTGGCAACGGCGCGGCGGCCAGTGGCGTCCGAAGAATCCGCGGAGTGGAGGAGAGTAGGGCGGTGGCGACGGTTACGCGGTGAACGCGTCGAGGAGGTCGCTGCCCTCGACGTAGACGAAGCCGTTGCGGTCGGCGTACGCCTTCGCGTCCGCGACGGAGAGCGCGCCGCCGGTCTCGCCGTCCAGCATCTCGCAGACGACGGCGGCGGGCGCGACGCCGGCGGCGTCCGCGAGCGCGATGGCGAGTTCGGTGTGGCCCTGGCGGTCGGCCAGCGACGGCGCCGACCGCAGGACGTGGACGTGGCCGGGCGCGCGGAACTCGGCGGCGAAGTCGACGCTCTCGGGGTCGCTGGCGGCGCGCGCGAGTTCCGTGATGGTGAGCGCGCGGTCGTCGTCCGTGATGCCGGTGAACGTGTCGCGGTGGTTCACGGGCAGCGAAAAGGACGACCGGTCGTCGTACCCGAGGTGGCCGTGGTCGGCGACCGGGTGGTCGATGACGTCCGCGAGCATCGGGAGGTCGAACGCGTCCGCGACATCGTGGGAGACGGCGACGCAGACGAGGCCGCCGGCGTCGTTGCGCAGGCGGGCGACGTCGTCGGGCGTGACCGCTTGCGCGGGGTACACGAGGTCGACTTCGCCCTCGCGGTCGGCGGCGTCGTGGACGAGCACGGGGTCGCCGGCGGCGAACGCCTCGATTGCGGCGTCGACGCGCGCCACGTTACTGCTCTTCGACAACGATGGTCACCTCGTCGCCGTCGAGCAGGCCGAGTTCCTCGCGGAGTTTCTCGGGCGCGATGAGTTCCGCCTGGCTCTCGTCGTGGTGGGTGCGGTCTGGCACGATGACGTGGGCGGGCGAGAACGCCGCGCCGTCCTCGTTCTCGACGGTCGCGAGGTAGCACGTCGCGGGGCCGTACGTGCGCTCTTCGTCCTCCCAGCCCTCGATGCGGACGCCGTCCATCGCGTCGAGCGCGGAGCGCGCGCGCTGGCTCTCCTGGTCGAGTTCGACGTTCAGCGTGCCGAGGTACGGCTCGTAGCCGAGTTTCTCCTCGAACTGGCGCATGTAGCCGGGGAGGCTGATGTAGTGGCGGCCCTCGCCCATGCCGCTGGTGACGGTGCCGGCGAGTTCGAGTTCGCGGGCGTCCTCGAAGATGCGGCGGTAGTCCTCGTACTCGCGTTCGAGCGTGCGTTCGCCGGCCTCGGTGATGGCGACCCACTGGCCGTCGTTGACGAGGTCGCGTTCGACGAGGCCGGCGTCCTCCAGCGCCTGCAGGCGCCGCGACGCGGTCTGGTTGGAGGCGTCGAGCCGTCCGGCGAGGTCGCCGCAGGAGACTTTCACCTCGCCGCGGCGCGCGCCGTCGAGCGCGAGCAGTTTCAGCACGGCGAGTTCGTCGAACCCGACCTCGCGCGTGCCCGTGGCGTGAGACATGTCTGTGCGTACTGTCGCGCTCCGCATAAGAATACCGGAAGTGGAACGCGTTCCGAAAGTGGAATCGGGTGGTGTGTGGTGGAGTGGGGTGGCGTGGCGTCGCTGTCAGTCCGCGGACGCGCCCGCCCAGAACTCCGAGTCGGCCTCGAGTTTCGGCACCCACGTGTCGCGGTCGCGCGCCAGCAGCGCCACCCGCGACACCTCCTGGTCTTTCAACACCGTGTGCTCGGGCATGTGCGCCTGGACGGCTTCCGCGAATTCGAGGACGTCCTCGTGGTCTGGCATCGCGTCGCGGTCGAGGCGGTCGCGCGAGTCCCCCACGTGCATGTACGCCTTCAGTTCCACGAAGTCCGGGTCGGCGCGCTCGTAGAACCCCGCGTACCAGTCCGGGTTCGCCATGTTCTCGCCGCCCACCAGCGTCGTCCGCAACACGGTGCGCGTCTCGTCTTTGTCGTGGAGGACGTCCATCGTGTCCACGAGGTTCTCCCACGCGTCGTCCTCCTGGGCGCCCACCACGTCGTCGAACGTCGCGCGCTCCGGCGCGTCCACGGAGACGTACAACTGCGTCGGGTCGCACTCCGCCAGCACTTCTGGGCGCGTCCCGTTCGACACGAGGAACGTCGTCAGGCCGCGGTCGTGGAACGCCTCCAGCAGCTCCGGCAAGTACGGGTACAGCGTCGGTTCGCCGTCCAGCGAGATGGCGACGTGCCGCGGCTCCATCGCCTCCTCGAAGCGCTCGCGCGGCACCTCGTCGTTCCCGCCGAACCCGGACAGCAGTTTCTTCTGCAGCGAAATCGAGGCGTCAACGACCGCCTCCGGGTCGTCCCACTCCACGCCGTCGAGTTCGTACGTGTGGCCGGCGTGGTCGCGCCAGCAGAACACGCAGCGCTCGTTGCACCGCACCACGGGCGTCATCTGGATGCAGCGGTGCGAGCGGATGCCGTAGAACGCGTGCTTGTAGCAGGTGCCCTCGCCGCGGAGCGCGTTCGCCGTCCACCCGCAGGTCTGCGCCGCGGTGTGGTTCTCGTGGTGGTAGTCCGGGTCGTCCACCTGCTTGGGCATACCACGTGATTCGGCGAGCGCGTGGAAAAACGTGGCGCTACGCCGCGTACGCTACGGCGTCCCGTCCACGAACGCGAACTCCGGCACGTCTAGGGAGACGAACTCCGCGACGAACGGCGACGCCGGCGACTCGTACACCTCCTTCGGCGTCCCCACCTGTTCGACGCGGCCGTCGTTCATCACCGCGATGCTGTCGCACATCTCCATCGCCTCCGCCTGGTCGTGAGTCACGTACAGCGCGGTCACGTCCAGGTCGGCGAGGAGCGCGCCGACCTCCTCGCGCAGCCGCGTCTTCAGTTTCGCGTCCAGGCCCGTCATCGGTTCGTCCAGCAGGAGGATGCGTGGCTCGATGGCGAGCGCCCGCGCGAGGCCGACGCGCTGCTGCTGGCCGCCGGACAGCGTCGCCGGGTCGCGGTCTGCGAGGTCGGCGATGCCGAGCATCGACAACAGGTCGTCGGCGCGCTCGCGGCGCTCGTCGGCGGGGACGCCCTGCATCTTCGGGCCGAACTGGACGTTCTCGCGGACGGTCATGTTGTCGAACAGCGCGTACGACTGGAACACGAGGCCGACGTTGCGCTGCTCGGGCGGGACGTGCGTGACGTCCTCGTCGTCGAACAGGACGCGGCCGCTGGTCGGCGTCTCGAACCCGGCGACCGTCCGCAGCGTCGTCGTCTTCCCACACCCCGATGGGCCGACGACGCCGAGTATCTCGCCGTCGTCGATGTGGAGGCTGACGCCGTCGACAGCGGTCGTGTCGCCGAAGCGCTTCGTCACGTCGTCGATGGTGATTCCGGACATGGCTATCTGGTGGCGAACCCGCGGTTGCCGAGCAACTGGAGCGCGAGCGTCACGCCCGCGATGAGCACGAAGAACACGGACACCGCGGCGGCGGTCGTTTCGAAGGAACTGTTCGAGATGTTCGCCTGCAGGAACAGCGCGAGCGGCCGCGCGCCCCGCGAGAACACGACGTACGAGAAGTTGAACTCGGCGGCGGCGAGCGCCCAGCAGATGATGGCGCCGGAGACGATGCCGCGTTTCGCGTTCGGCACGACGACGAACAGGAACGCGCGCGCCCAGGACGCGCCCAGCGACCGCGCGCTCTCCTCCAGTTGCCGGAGGTCCATCCCCTCGAAACTCGACTGCACCGCAAGCACCATGAACGGCGCCTTCAACAGCGAGTAGCCGACGATGAGGCCGAAGTCCGTGCCGGACAGCTGGGGGTACGCGCGCAGGAACGCGATGCCGAGGATGATGCCGGGCGCCAGCGGCAGGACGGCGACGGCGTTCAGCCACTCGCGGCCGCGGAAGTCGTAGCGCGCGAGGGCGTACGCGATGGGGACGCCGACGACGAGGTTGACGGCGACGCCGCCGAGCGCGAGGAACACGCTCCGGAACAGCGGCGTGGTGCCGAACGCCGCCAGCGGGTCGTGGGGGAGCGTCGCCAGCATCTCGCCGAGGCGCAGCGAGTAGTCGGCGGCGTCCTCGTAGCCGCCGAACCCGAGCACGCGCCCCCAGTGCTGGAACGACACGAACCCGTCGGGGAGGACGCCCGTCCAGTTCTGGGCGAACGACGCGACGAACGTCACGACGACCGGCGCCACCAGGAACAGCAGCGTCACCAGGAACACCGCGATGACGACCGGACGCCCGAGCACGGCGGACACCGACTGGTGGCCGTCGGGGCGCGCGCTCACAGTCCCACCTCCGCGCTCGTGTACTTCAGGCCGAGGACGGTGAACGAGAGCACGAACA
>JBDGQF010000402.1:0-5537 GCA_042219255.1 Halobacterium sp.
AGGCGTTCGTGCGCGTCCAGAAGCGCCTCCGCGAACTCGACAAGCAGGAAGAAGAAGAGCGCGAGGACGAGCGCGCCCAGGAGCAGGCGGAAGCCCGCGAGGAAGCCGAGGAAATCTACGAGCGCTTCAAGGAGGGAGAGACCCTCGACACCGAAGACCTCCGCAAACTCCAGAAGTCCGGTCACCTCTAAGTCGGTCTACACTATCGGCGTTTTCTCCGTATTTTCCGCCGCGTAGCGGCGGCGCTGGCGTGCGCCGGAGTGCTGGCGCCAGACGAGCAGTCTGGCCGCGTGATTTACCGGTGCGGGCGGTGTTGCTCCGTGCATGGACTCGACTCCGAAGCGCGCCGGCCGCCTGCTCGTCGTGGCGGCCGGCGCCGTCGCTGGCACCGCGCTCGGCTGGGCGCTGTTCGTCGCGTTCCCCGGCGACCGGTCGGTGCTGGGCGTGCTGTTGACGCTCGTAACTGGCCTGCTCGTTGTGCGCGTCGCGGCGAACGTCGCGGACAGCCTGTTCGGGCCGTACGACACCGCCGAGGTCCGCGTCGAGGGGCCGATTGCGCGGGACGGCGGCGAGTCGATTCCCGCGAACCCGCGCCAGATTCCCGCGGACGCCGTGGTCGACCAGGTCGAGCGCGCGGACGCCGACTCGAACACGGAGGCCTTAGTCGTCCGCCTGAACACGCCCGGCGGCGAGGTCGTGCCGAGCGACGACATCCGGCGCGCAGTCGCGGACTTCGACGGGCTGACGGTGGCGTACGCGACGGACGTCTGCGCGAGCGGCGGGTACTGGATTGCGAGCGCGTGCGACCGCGTGGTCGCCCGCGAGAACAGTCTCGTCGGCAGCATCGGCGTCCGCGGGTCGTCGCTGAACGCGTCGGAACTCGCCGACCGACTCGGCGTCGACTACGAGCGCTTCGTCGCGGGCGAGTACAAGGACGCCGGCACGCCGCTGCGCGAGCTGCGCGAGGACGAACGCGCCTACCTCCAGGGACTCGTCGACGACCTCTACGACTCGTTCGTGGACGTGGTCGCGGAGGGCCGCGACCTCTCCGCCGAGGACGTCCGGGACACGGAAGCCAGGGTGTACGTCGGCCGTGACGCAGTCGAGCGCGGCCTCGTGGACGAACTCGGTACGCGGGACGCCGTTGAGGACTACCTGGAGACCGAACTCGGCCACGAGGTCGAAGTCAGAGAGTTCGAACCGCCGCGCGGCCTGCTCGTGCGGATGCGGCGCACGGCGCTCGGCGCGGCGTACGCGTTCGGCGCGGGCGTCGCGTCAGTGTTGGGGGACGGCGACGAGACAGACGTCGTCTCGCTGCGCTGAGCGCGAGGTTTTTACCCCCACAGCGTGACCGTCAGCACGACAGATGCGCACGCTGGTCGTCTGCGTCGACCGGACGGGAGACATCCCGCGGAAGACGGGTCTCCACACGCCGGTCGCGGGGTGGGAGGCGGTGCAGTCCCTCGTCACCGAGATGGGTATCGCCGACCCCGAGGACTCCGCGGTGAACACGCTCCTCGAAGCGCTCCGCGTGACGCGCGACCTCCGGGACTCCGACGACGACGCCGTGGTCGCGGCCGTCTCCGGGAGCGGCGACAGCGTGTCCGCCGACCGGTCGCTCGCCGACCAGTTAGAGGAACTCATCGACCGCTACGACCCGGACTCGGCGGTCGTGGTCATCGACAGCGCCGAAGACGAGCGCGTCGTCCCCATCGTGGAGAGCCGCATCCAGGTGGACGCCGTCGACCGCGTCGTCGTCCGGCAGGCCCGCGACCTGGAGTCCACGTACTACCTCCTCAAGCAGTTCCTCGCCGACGAGGAACTCCGCCAGACCGTGCTCGTGCCGCTGGGCATCGTGCTCCTGGTGTTCCCCGCGCTGATGATGGTGACCGGCAGCCTCGCCGTCGCCGCCGCGTCCATCACCGCCGTCATCGGCATGTTCCTCCTCTACAAGGGCTTGAGCGTCGACGACTACCTCGCCGAACTGCCGACGCAGGCGAGGGACGCGCTGTACTCCGGCCGCGTCTCCATCGTCACGTACGTCGTCGCCGCCGGCCTCGCGCTCGTCGGTGTGTTCGCGGGCGCGCTCGCCGTCTCCGACCTGCCCCCGGACACCGCGCCGCTGTTGAGCGTGATGGCGTTCACGTACTACAGCGTGCCGTGGGTGACCCTCGGCGCGCTCGCGGCGAGCGCCGGCCGCCTGTTCGACGAGTTCATCCGCCGCGAGGACGTCCGCACGTCGTTCCTCAACCTCCCGTTCGGCGTGCTCGCCGTCGGCCTCGTCGTCCGCGGGTTCTCCGCGTACTTCCTGGAGCGCGCCGCCCTCCTGGACAGCGTGCGCGTGCCCGCGACGTCGTTCGGCGCGCTCTCCGTGCGCGGGTTCGCGCTCTCCCCCGAGCAGCGCCTCGCCGGGTTCGTCGTGCTCGGCGTGCTCGTCAGCGTCGTCGGCATCCGGGTCGCGACGCACTTCAGCGGCGTCGACTTCGAGGACGTCGACGAAGACCTGGTCGAACCCTGAATGGCGAGACATTTCAACGGCGGGACGCTACCGGGCGTATGACCGACGGCCAGTGGGTGAGCCTGTTCTCCGGCGGGAAGGACTCCTCGTGGGCGCTCTACCGCGCGCTCGAGGACGGCCTGGACGTGGCGCGCCTCGTCACCGTGCACCCTGAGGGCGACTCCTACATGTACCACGTGCCGGCGACGCGGCTCGCGTCGCTCGCCGCCGAGAGCATCGGCATTCCGCTCGTAGACGTCGAACCCGAGGCCTTCGGCGCGACGGCCGGCTCCGAGTCCGGCGCGCAGGGCGACGCGGAAGTGGAGCCACTGGAGGCCGCGCTCGACGGCCTCGCCGACGACCTGGAGGGCGGCCTCGCGGGCGTCACCGCGGGCGCCGTGGAGAGCGAGTACCAGACGTCCCGCATCGAGGCGATGGCCGACCGCCTCGACTGCGAGGTGTTCGCGCCGCTCTGGCAGCGCGACCCCCGCGACCTCGCCGACGCGATGCTGGACGCCGGCTTCGAAATCACGGTCCTCCAGGTCGCCGCGTACGGCCTCGACGAGTCCTGGCTCGGCCGCACGCTCGACCGCGAGGCGTTCGACGAACTCGACGCGCTCAACGACGAGTACGGCGTCCACGTGCTCGGCGAGGGCGGCGAGTTCGAGACATTCGTCACGGACGGCCCGCACATGGACCGCCGCATCGAACTCGAGTACGAGGCGGTCTGGGAGGGCGACCGCGGACACGTCGAAATCACGGACGCCAGGCTGGGATAGTCACGCGACCGAGCGCGTCGCCGGCGGCGCCGTCGCGCCCGTGCTCGTCGTTCGCGAGCGACCCCAGGAACCGGAGTGACCCGCGGTCACGCCGCGAGTGCTGTGGGCCGGCCGCGCTGCGTCGTCAGGGGAAGATGCTCTCGGGGAGGTACGCCGACACCGTCCAGTTCGGCGCGTCCACGACCTGGCTGACCTTCAGGTCGACTGCGGCCGAGCAGAGGATGTAGGCTTCGCCGCGCGTGAGGCCGCGCTCCTCGTGGAGGTGCGAAATCATGTGCCGGACGGCCTTCTTCGTGGCGTCCATGAGGTCTGGCGCGATGCCGGTGGTGCCGTACATGGGTCCGTCCTCGCCGGTGGCCGTGTACGGGTGGTCGGACTCGAACTCCGGTTGCTCGACGTCCTTGTCCGTCCGGACGTCGAACCGCGCGGTGACGGAAACGGGCGCTTCGATGCCCGTGACACAGACTTCGCCGTCGCCCTGCGCGAGGTGGCAGTCACCCGTGGAGAACAGCGCGCCCTCGCACTCCACGGGCAGGTACACCGTCGACCCCTCGGTGAGGTGTTTGACGTCCATATTCCCGCCGACGTCCCGTGGCGGGAGCGTGTCGTGTTCGCCGTCTTCGGCGGGCGCGACGCCGATAGTGCCCGGGAACGGGTCGACGGGGACTTCGATGCCGTCGACGAACTCCGCGACGCCGTCCTCGACGTTCCACGCGTGATACCCCGGGTCGTCGAAGTCCTCGGGGAGCAGTCCCAGACCCATGTCGCCGGGCATGAAGCCGGTGTACCCCCAGCCCTCGTGCTCGAACCCGAGTAGTTCCACCTCCAGGACGTCCCCCGGTCTGGCGCCCTCGACGTACACTGGCCCCGTGAGCGGGTGGACGGGGTCGAAGCTCACGTTCCCGAAGTCCTCGGCGGTGGAGTCCGGGCCGACCTGGCCGTCGACGGCGTCACGGCACTCGAACCGCACGACGACCCCGGGTTCGACGGTGAGGACTGGGTCGAGGCTGTTGTCCCACGCGTGGTGGACGTTCGCGTCGTCGTCGCTCAACTCGTAGTCCGGTTTGACACTCGGTGACATACACCACGCGGTACGCCGAACAGCGCCATAAAGCCACAGCCGGCTTTGTCCGGACCGACACCGGCGGTCTGGACGCTGCGCGCCTCACCACGCTGCACGTCCCAGGCCGTGGCGGGAACTGCCGATTACCGTAGCCTCTATTCCCTGCTGACTGAACAGTCAGTCGAACATGCACGTGTTACTCCTCGGTGCGAGCGGCCGCATCGGCACCCGCGTCGCAAGCGAACTGCTCGACCGCGGCCACGCCGTCACCGGCGTCTCCCGAAGCGGGGGCGTCGACGACGTCGACGACCCCGACTTCACCGCCGTCGCCGGCGACGCCACCGAACCCGGTGACGTCGCGAAACTCGCGACCGCCCACGACGCCGTCGCGTCGACGCTCGGCCCGGGCGACGACGAACCCACCGACCGCCTCGTCGACATGATGGACGCGACCATCGAGGGCCTGCGGCGCGCCGACGTCGACCGCCTCGTCTGGACTGGCGGCGCCGGCGGCCTCTACGTCGACGACGACACGCTCCTCATCGACACCGAGGACTTCCCGGACGCCTGGGAGCCAATCGCGCGCGCCGCCATCGACGCCTACGACCGCCTCGCGGGCGCCGACGACCTCGCGTGGACGTACCTCGCGCCAGCCGCGCTCATCGAACCCGGCGAACGCACCGGTGAGTACCGGACTGCCGACCGCGAACTCGTCGCGGACGACGACGGCGACAGCTACATCTCGATGGAGGACTTCGCCGTCGCGCTCGCCGACGAACTCGAATCCGGCGACCACGTCCACACGTACGTCGGCACCGGCTACTGACCCGGCGAACTGGTCGGAGACGGGACTGTCACGCCCTCGCAGGTGCAGCACGCGGTCTGCTTTTCGGTCGACTCACGGACGCTCAACGCGTTCGCGACGCGACTCGCTCGCTCGACGAAGCTCCGCTACGCTACGCTTCGTCAAAGAGGGTCTCGCCGTCGACCATGTGCTCCTCGACGGCGTCCATGTCCAGCGTGACCCCGAGGCCCGGCTTCTCGGGAATCTCGATGTAGCCGTCCTCGATGACGTCCTCCTCGACGAGGTCACTCCACCAGCCGAGTTCGTAGGAGTGGTACTCGACGGCGAGACTGTTCGGTATGGCGGCGCCGACGTGCGCGCTCGCCATCGTCGCGACCGGCGAGGAGACGTTGT
>JBDGQF010000067.1:0-5520 GCA_042219255.1 Halobacterium sp.
TCGGTCGTCATCGCCTCCAGCGCCTGGATGTGGCCGGGGTTGTAGTGGACGTCCTGCTTCTCGAGGACCGGTTCCTCGGAGCCGGCCTCGGCCTCGACGGCCGCCTGAATGTCCCACTTCACGCACTGCGAGTCGATGAACAGCGACGTGTACGCGTGCCCGTTCCCGTCGAACGTCGTGTGCAGCGGGCCGAGACCGACCTTCGGCCGGCCGGCGACGACGTCTTTCGGGTCGCTGGAGGAGTCCAGCGCCTCGATGTCGATGATGGTGACCGTCGGCGACAGCTTCCCCGCGACGAACGCGTACTTGCCGTCCGGCCCGACCTCCACGCAGTGCGGGCTCTTCGGCGTCGGGATGTACCGCACGATGGGGCTGTCGCCCTGGTTGAGCGCGCTGTCCTGCGTGCCGTCGACGACCGGCACGCCGTTGACTTCCTCGTACTCGCCGTTCTCGACGGCCTTCTCGATGGCGGGGACGTCGAAGGCCTTCACGTAGTCCCTGTCGTCCTTGGTCATCTGGCTGACCGTCACGCCCTCCTCGTCGTTGTACGCCGACGAGATGGCCCACCGGCCGTCCTTGTCCGTGTCGACGATGTCGAGGTTGCCGTCGACCTCGACCTGCCACTCCGTCTCCATCGTCTCCGGGTTGACGGCCGTGAACAGCGACGTGTAGTTCTCCGGCGAGTGGACGTCCCGGCCGTCGTTCGGCAGCGGCGTCCGGAACTCGCCGTTCCCGAAGACGTAGCCGGTGTCGGGGCTCTGGACGGCGCAGCCGTGAATCGCCTGGACGTTCGGGACGTCCGTGATGGCGTCCGTCTCGAAGTACTTCAGATCCACGCGGGCGATGCGGCCGTTGGCCTTGTCGTTCACCCAGAGGTACTCGCCGTCGTAGTCGCCGCCCGTCTCCGACAGCACGGGGTGGTGGTTGTCGCCCCACGTGTAGCCGCCGGCTTCGTCCAGCATCTGGCTGGTCTGGTCGTCGTAGCCGTAGCCGCGGCCGGCCTCCGTGTTGAACACGGGAATCCGCATCAGTTCGCGCATCGACGGGATGCCGACGATGCGGATTTCGCCGGACTGGCCGCCAGACCAGAACCCGTAGTACTCGTCGTGCTCGCCCGGTTCGACCTTGTGGTCGGGCGCGCCGGTACCGCTGGGCTCGGACGTCGTCGAGTTGTTCCCGCCGACGAGGTTGCCCGAACAGCCTGCGAGGCCGGCCATCGCGCCGGTCGCCGCGCCCGCTTTCATGAAGTCGCGGCGCCCGAGTTCCAGGCCCGCCAGTTCCAGCGTCGCACCGTCGTCGCCGTCCTGCGTCCGCGGCGTCTCGACGTCCGCGAGCAGGTCGTCGAGTTGCTGTTCGTGTCGCTCGACCACGTCGGCCGGGTCGAGTGCGTCCTCGCTGTCGCTCGTGTCGTTGTGAGTCATGTTAGACCACCTTGACGTACCCCACCATCCCGCTCATCTCGTGGGGGATGCAGTAGTACTCGTAGGTACCGGTCGTCTCGAACGTGTGTTCGTACGATTCGCCGGCCGTGACGTTCCCGGACTGGTCGCTGTTGTAGGCGTCGAGGGCGGCCTGCTCGCCGTCGAAGCCCCCGGACGCGAAGTACGCCGCGCCGTCCGGGAGTTTGTCCTCGTAGGCGGTGACCGTGTGGCCGACGTTGCCCGTGGTCGTCCACGTGACCGTGGTGCCGGCCTCCACCTCGATGCGCTTGGGCGCGTACGCGAGTTCGTCGGTCATGTCGACGGAGTCGGTCTGCACCCACTCCTCGCCCGACCCGCCCGACCCGCCGGACTCGGTGGCGGCGGTCGTCTCGCCGCCGCTGTTCCCGCCGTCGCCGCCGCCACCGCCGGTACACCCGGCGAGTGCGACCGCGGCGGCGCCACCGGCGCCTGCCAGGAACCGTCGTCGTGTCTGGTGTTCCCTCATTGGTGCCTCACGTGGGAGGTCAGTGCCTGACCCACGTAAACCGGCGAGCAGACTACAAGAAGGCGGGAACCAGACCGAACACGTTCGGCTTCGCGCTGAAGGTACGGTCGCTGGCGGACTCCAGGGGACGGAGTCGTCGCTATCGTCACTACCGCGTCCCTGGAGAACGAGTTGGACGCGTCGCTGGTGGAATGGAGTGCGGCGAGAACGGAGACGGCGCCTCTGGCCCGACCGGGCCGACGGACGACGGGCGTTACTCCTCGACGATGACCTTCCCGACCATGTTCGAGGCGGCGTGGGGCACGCAGACGTACGTGTACTCGCCCGCCGTCTCGAACGTGTGCTCGAACGTCTCGCCCTGGTCGACGAGCGCGTACGCGTCGCCGCCCTGCTCCATCGTCCCGAACCCGGACGCGCCGTCCGGAATGGAGACCTTCTCGTGCATGTCCGGGTACGCGCAGACGTTGTGGCTCGGACTCACGAACTCCCAGGTCACGGTGTCACCGACGGACACCGTGATTTCCTCGGGGTCGAATTTGAGTTGGCCGCCCGGACCGACCTTCACGGTGTTCGACCCGCCGCTGCCGCCACCGCCGCCACCGGACGTCGTGGTTTCGGGGGCTTCCGTCGTCTCGTCGCCGCCGCCGTCACCCCCACCGCCGCCGGTACACCCGGCGAGCGCCGCGACACTGACTGCACCGGTGCTGACCACGAACTGTCGACGTGAATAGCGGTCGGTCATGCGTGTAGAGGTCGGACGCCGACCCCCCTAAACCCGCGTCAGAGTACCAGCATCCGGGAACGCGACCGAACATGTTCGCCGAGAGGTATCGGTGGGTCTGGGCAGCGGCCCGCAGGCGCGTCGCTGTCACGGCCCCCGGAACCGGTGGACGGAAACCGACCGGTCGACTATCACGGGTATGGACGTGCGGTTCCTCGGTGGCGCGCGGGAGGTCGGTCGGAGCGCGATACTCGTGGACGACTCCCTCCTGTTGGACTACGGGATGAAACCCGGCACGCCGCCACAGTACCCCGTGGGTGACGTCGACCCGGACGCCGTCGTCGTCAGCCACGGCCACCTCGACCACGCGGGCGCCGTGCCCGCGCTCGTCGCCGGCGACAAGCGGCCGCCAGTCCACTGGACGCCGCCGACGCGCGACCTCACGCGCCTGCTCGCGAAGGACACCCTGAAACTCCAGCAGTCGAGCAGGGGCCGCGGCACCGGCAACGAGCGCGGCGGCCGCTACGACTGTCCGTTCACGCGCGCCGAAGTCGCGCGCCTCGGCGAAGTCTCCGAGACCCACGGCTACCGCGAGCCGTTCGAGGCCGCGGGCTACGAAGTCACGTTCTTCGACGCCGGCCACATCCCCGGCAGCGCGCACGTGCTCGTCGACGACGGAGCCCAGCGCTTGCTGTACACGGCGGACTTCAACACGGAAGACCAGCGCCTGCTCTCCGGGACGACGGCGCGCCCGGACGCCGACGTCGTCATCACCGAGTCGACGTACGCGGACGTCACGCGCCCAGACCGCGCCAGCATCGAGGCGTCGTTCGCGCAGTCCGTCGAAGAGACGGTGCGCGGCGGCGGCACCGTCGTCGTGCCCGCGTTCGCCATCGGCCGCACGCAGGAACTGATGCTCGTCTGCGAGGCCCACGGCGTCCCCTGCTACGTCGACGGCATGGGCGTCGCGGTGACCGAGCGGTTCAAGCGCACGAGCGACTTCCTCCGCGACCCCGCGGCGTTCCGGGACGCCTGCGGGCACGCGCGCTTCCTCGACGAGACCACGCGGGACGGCCAGCGCCGCCGCATCGCGGACAAACAGACCGCCATCGTGACGACGGCCGGGATGCTCTCCGGCGGCCCCGCAATGACGTACGTGCCGGCGGTCGCCGGCAACCCCCAGCACCTCGTCGCGCTCACCGGCTACCAGGTCGAGGGAACGCCCGGCCGCGACCTCCTGGACACCGGGAGCGCGGAAATCGACGGCCGCCACCTCCGCGTCGCCGCGCAGGTCGAGAGCTACGACTTCTCCGCGCACGCCGACCGCGATGGCCTGCTCGCGTTCCTCGAGGACTACCGCGGCAGTCGCGTGCTCGTCAACCACGGCGACCGCTGCGCGGACTTCGCCGCGGAACTGGCAGCGGACGGCTTCGACGCCAGCGCGCCCGAACGCGCCACCACGGTCGAGTTGTAGTCAGGCGCGCTCCGCGCGTGCGGACAGCGCGCTCGCGACCAGGTACGCGAACGCGAGCGCGCCGGCGAGTCCCAGGACTGCGCCGAGAGCGGTCGCGCCGTCGCTGTCGGCGATTCGGCCGCCGGCTTCCAGCCAGAGACCGACTGCGAGCGCGGCGATAGAGGCGAGCGCCGTGCGGTCGCTGCTGGCGGGGAGTTCGCCGACGGTCGGCGGGTAGAACTGGTAGGTGACGCCGACGATGGCGAGGCCGAGCAGGCCCAGGACGTTCAGGCGGAAGTGCGCGAGGACGTGCGCCGCAGTCGGCGCGAGGTGGCCGGCGGCGAAGCCGACGCCGAGCGCCACGCCCGCGAGGCCGCTGAGGACGGCGGCGAGGACGCCGTGGAAGCCGACGCGGTCGCGGTCGGTCTGGGCGTACAGCGCGACGTAGGCGGCGGCGAAGCCGGTGACCGCGACCGCTTCGAGCGCGGCACCCAGTTGAAAGAGCGCGCCGCCGCCGAACCCGGCGACGAGGAGTGCGGGCGCGAGCACGCCCGCCGAGAGGACGACGGCGACGAGCGCGAGCGGCGGTTCCGAGACGAGGAAGCGCGGCAGCAGGCGGAAGCCCACGGCGAACAGCAGCGTGAGTGCGCCGCCGGCAGCGACGAGGTGGGCGGCAGCCGGGAAGCCGGCAGCGGCGAGCGCCGGGAGTGCGGTGGTGACGGCCGCCGTCTCGTAGGCGCCGGCGGCGAGGTAGAGGACGGCGAACGGGACGGCCGCGTTCGCGAGGCGGTCGACGCGCCTCCGGTGGGCGTTCGCCTCGCCAGTCCCGGTCTCGGCGCCAGTCAGGTTGTCCCGCACCGTCCACGCGAGCACGACGAGGGACGCGAGGACGCCGAGCGTCCACAGCGACGCGCCGACGGCGTCGGTGGGAAGGTTGGTGGCGGTGCCGACCGCGAGGGCTGCCGCGCCGGTGGAAGTGAGCGGGAGGACGGCGAGCGGTGCCCGGGGCGCGGCCAGCGTCCGGTCGAAGTACGACGGCACGAGCGCGGACGCCTTCCCGAGGAGGACGTGGACGACGAAGCCGTGGACGCCGAGGACGGCGAGCGTCGTCCGGGAGAACGAGGCGGCGCCCAGCGAGTCTGCGAGGACGACGGCCTGCCACGCGACGAGGAACGCGACGCCGGTCGCGACGAGCCGCCGCGAGCCACGGGACGCCGTCGCCGCCGACATGTCCGGTGGGTCGACTCCGGCGCCGAAAAAGCCACTGCCGGACGCGTTCGCGGACGACTTCGCGGCCCGCCGAGAGGCGTGCTATCTTCCCACACGGCTATGCGCGTGTGACGCGTAGGTGGACGCATGAGCGACCCCACGGACGTCGAACGCGACGCGCTGCACGAACTCCAGTTGGGCGTCGAGCACG
>JBDGQF010000251.1:0-5518 GCA_042219255.1 Halobacterium sp.
GAACCGCCGCGAACTGTACGGCGTCGCCACCGTCATCGTCATCGGCTGCCTGATGTCGTTCAGTTCCGGCGCGAGCAACGTCGCGAACGCCATCGCGCCGCTCGTCGGCAGCGGCCAACTCGCGATGAACCCCGCCATCCTCCTGGCGTGTTTCGCCGTCGGCGTCGGCGCGTTCACCATCGCGCGCCGCACGCTCGACACGATGGGCAGCGACATCACGGAACTCCCGCTGACGGCGGCCATCGTCGTCGCCATCGTGAGCGCGACGCTGGTCATCTTCCTCTCGGCCATCGGCATCCCCGCGAGTTTCGTCGTCATCGCGACGATGAGCGTCGTCGGCCTCGGCTGGGGGCGCGCGACGCGCCCCGTGACGGTACCGGAAGCCGTCACCGGCGAGGGCGACGTCGAAGTGTCCGTCGGCGGCCTCGCGGCCGACGAGGAACAGGAATCCGAGGAAGTCCCGGCCATCGGCGAGGAAGCCCCCGAGGACATTCCGAGCGCGTCCGACCTCTTCGACCCGGGGACGACGGCGCGCGTCGTCCTCATGCAGAACGTCGTCCCGATGCTGGCGACGGTCGGCGCCTACCTCACGTTCCGGTTCGTGCCCATCTTCGGGTTCTGACCACGCAGCGGGTTTTCAGACCGTCCAGAACGCGGCGATGCCCGCGACGGTGACGAACGACAACAGTATCTGGAGCGGGAAGCCGACGCGGACGTAGTCGCCGAACGTGTAGCCGCCCGGCCCGTACACGAAGAGGTTCGTCTGGTAGCCGACTGGCGTCATGAACGCCGTCGACGCCGCGAACGTCACCGCGAGCACGAACGCGAACGGGTTCGCGCCGATTTGGAGTGACGCCTCGACGGCGACCGGAATCATCAACACGACGCTGGCGTTGTTCGAGATGACCGCCGTGATGAGGCTGGTCGACATGTAGAACACCCAGAGCACGCCGATTGCGGGCAGGAACTCGCCGGTGGACGCGACGAGCGCGCCGAGCAAGTCCGCGCCGCCCGTCTGCTCCAGGGCGATGCCGAGCGGAATCACGCCCGCGAGCAGGAAGATGACGTTCCAGTCCACGGAGTCGTACAGTTCCGCGGGGCGCAGCACGCCCGTCGCCACCATCGCGACGACGCCCGCGAGCGCCGACACCACGATGTGGATTGGGAGCAGGGTGGCGGCGCCGACGACGCCGAGGATGGTCGCGACCGCGAACGGAATCTTCTCCGTCCGGTAGTCCGGCTGCTCGGGTTCGTGCCCGAGGATGAAGTCAGGGCTCTGGGAGAGGCGGTCGAGGCTGTCCGCGGGCGCCTGAATGAGGAGCGTGTCGCCGACGCGGAGTTTGCGTTCGTCCATGCGCTGGCGAATCGTCTCGCCGCGCGACCGGTACGCGAGCACGTTCGCGTCGTAGCGCCCGCGGAACGACGACGACTTCAGCGTCTCCCCCACGAGCGACGACCCGGACTGGATGACGAGTTCGACGAGCGTCTGGTCGTCCGCGGACGCCGGTTCGAGTTCCGGGTCGGTCTCCGGCGCGCCCGTCAACTGGAGGTCGTCGACCGCCGCGATGTCCGCGAGCGTCTCGCGGTCGGTGCGGATGGTGAGGACGTCGCCGGGCTTGATGACTTTCTGGCCGATGGGTTCGATGAACCGCTCGCCGCCCCGGACGAGCTGGAGGACGTCCGCGTCGAAGCGCTGGACGTCGATGGCCTCCGAGACGGTCTTCCCGACGAGCGGCGACGACGGCTGGACGACGACCTCGCTGAGGTAGTCCTGCATCTCGTACTCCGCGAGGTAGTCCTCCTCGGCGGGCACGCGCTCGGGGAGCAGCCGGTACCCGACCGTCATCAGGTAGGCGGCGCCGACGACGAGGACGATGGCGCCGAGGTGCGTGAACTCGAACATCGAGAACGCGTGCAGCGCCTCGATGCCCTGTTCGGCGCCGATGCGTTCGGCGGTCTGGCTCGCGAGGATGTTCGTCGACGTCCCGATGAGCGTCAGCATGCCGCCGAGCATCGACGCGTACGACAACGGAATCAGGAGTTTCGACGGCGACGTCCCGCCCTTGTGCGCGAGGTCGCTGATGACGGGGACGAGAATCGCGACGACGGGCGTGTTGTTGATGAACCCGGAGACCGGGCCGGTGGCGACGATGGTGGACGCGAGCTGGCGGCGCTTGTTCGCGCCCGCGAAGTCGGACATCCACCGGCCGATAATCTGGACGACGCCCGTCCGGGAGACGCCGTTCGAGAGGATGAGCATCGCCAGCACCGTGATGGTCGCGGGGTTCGAGAACCCCGAGAGCCCCTCGGCGACGCCGATATTCGTCCACGGCTCCAGCACCATCAGCGTCACCATCACAAGCACCGCCGTGACGTCAAGCGGCAGCGCCTCCGTCACGAACAACACGAGCGTCGCCGCGACGAGCGCGAACACCACCGCCATCTCGAACGTCACCGGCGGCAGCCCGCTGGACGCAGCCAGCGGCAGGCCGCCGGAGGCAGCGAGCGGCAGCCCGCCGGACGCGACCAGCGGCAGCCCGCCGGACGCGACCAGCGGCAGCGACGAGAGCATGCCTACATCCTCGGCCAGGGGTTACAACAGCCTAACGGTAGGTGGTCGCGCGGAAAAACGGTCGACGGAGCGGTGGGCTGGCGTTACGCGCCGGCCTTCTCGAGGGCGTCTTCGAGCTGGTCGCGCTGCGTGACGCCGACGAACCGCTCGACGACGCCGTCGTCGTCCTCGATGACGACGGTCGGGATCGAACGCACCTGGTACTCGTTAGCGACGTCCTCGTTCTCGTCGACGTCGATTTTCTCGAAAGTGACGCTGTCGCCGTAGTCCTCCTCGAGGTCTTCGAGGATGGGGTCTTGGGTCTTGCAGGGCCCACACCAGTCGGCGTAGAAGTCTTTGATTGTGACAGTCATCGGTCTGTCCTGTCTTGCCACGCCCTCCGCATAAGGGTTTCTCACGGCACGGCGATTGCCGAGAGTCGCGGCGAAACCCCTCGCTGGGCGCGGCCACGGGACACGAAAGGTTTACGCGGGAGTGGCGTCGAGAGGACAGTATGAGCAGCGGTGAGAACTCCGGCGGGCTGATGTCCAGTGCGGGCCTGGTCCGTTACTTCGACTCCGAGGACCCGAACGCCATCCAACTCGACCCCCGTTCCGTGGTGGCGGGCGGCGCCTTCTTCGGCCTCGTCGTCCTCCTCCTCCAGTTCTTCGTCTGAGGCGCGAGCAGGCGGCCCGCACCTGACCGACTCGCACCTGACCGCCCCCGAGAGACCGACGCGACCCCGAGAGGTTTTTTCGCGCGCGCTCCGTACGACCAGCCATGACTGTACACGCCGGCGTCGTCGCCGTGCAGGGCGACGTCTCCGAGCACGCCGACGCCATCCGGCAGGCCGCCGAGAACCACGGCCGCGACGCCGAAGTGACCGAGATTCGGCGGTCGGGACTGGTGCCGGACTGCGACATCCTCCTGATGCCGGGCGGCGAGTCCACGGCTATCTCCCGCCTGCTCGTCCGCGAGGGCATCGACGACGAGATTCGCGCGCACGTCGACGCCGGCAAGCCGATGCTGGCGACGTGCGCGGGCCTCATCGTGGCGTCCTCGGACGCGAAAGACGAGCGCGTGCAGACGCTCGACCTCATCGACGCGACGGTCGACCGGAACGCGTTCGGCCGCCAGAAGGACTCCTTCGAGGCGCCCCTGGACGTCGACGGCCTGAGCGAACCGTTCCCCGCGGTGTTCATCCGCGCGCCACTCATCGCGGACGTGGGCGAAGGCGTCGACGTGCTCGCCGAGTGGGACGGCAACCCGGTCGCCGTCCGGGACGGCCCCGTCGTCGGGACGTCGTTCCACCCGGAACTCACGAGCGACTCCCGCATCCACGACCTGGCGTTCTTCGAGACGGCAGCAGCGACGTTCTAGCGGGACAGCGACCTTCTAGGGCGGCGGCCGGCGCCGAGTGCCACAGCAGGCAACCTTTTGGCCGTCCCACCGAAACCATGGGTATGAACGCTCACATCGACGGCGTGCGCGTCGCCGGCACGCCCGAGGGCGCGCTCCCCGTGGTGCTGGTCGGCGTCGAGGACGAGGGCGACGTCCTCCCCATCTTCGTCGGGTTCGAGGAGGCGGCGGCCATCGCGCGCGGCCTCGACGCGAAGGACATCGGCCGGCCGCTCACGCACGACCTCACGCTCGACCTCGTCGAGGAACTGGGCGGCCGCATCGACCGCGTCGTCGTCTCGCGCGTCGAGGAAGGGACGTACTACGCCGACCTGCACGTGCAGACGCCGCGCGGCGACGAGACAGTGGACGCGCGGCCGAGCGACTCGCTCGCGCTGGCGGCGCGCACGGACGCCCCCATCGAGGTCGCCGAAGACGTCTTCGAGGACGGCCGCCGCGACCCAGCGGACTTCGGCGACCTCCGCGACATCCGGGAGGTGATGGGCGCGTGACCGACGCCGGAAGTGACGCGGCCGACAGCGAGACCGAGAGCGGCGAGGACGTCCTCCGCGAGTTGTTCGCGGTCATCGAAGACCGCAAGGAGAACCTCCCCGACGACTCCTACACGGCGAGCCTGTTCACGCACGAGAAGGGCGAGAACGCCGCCCTGGAGAAACTCGGCGAGGAGACGACGGAGTTCCTGCTCGCCGCGAAGGACGGCGACACCGAGGAACTCGCCCACGAGGGCGCGGACATCGTCTACCACATGCTCGTCGTGCTCGCCGAACACGACATGGACGTCGAGGAACTCCTGGCCGAACTCCGCGAGCGCCGGTAGCGCCTCGCTCCGTTTAAGCCGCGGCGTCCAGAAGACGACCGCATGGACGCTGTGGTCTCCGCGGACGGCACCGAACTCGACTGCGACGCGCGCGGCGACGGCCCGCCCGTGGTGCTCGTGCACGGCACGTCGGCGACGAAAGCGCACTTCCAGCGCCTCGCGGACGCGCTCGCCGACGACTTCCGCGTCGTGACGTACGACCGCCGCGGCCGCGGCGACAGCGGCGACGCCGACGACTACGACTTCCAGCGAGAGGTCGACGACCTCCGCGCGGTCGTCGCCGCCGTGGACGGCGACCCGGTCGTCTTCGGGCACTCCTTCGGCGGGCTCGTCGCGCTCGAAGCCGCGGCCGGCGGCCTCGACGCGTCCCGCCTCGTGCTGTACGAGCCGTCCGTCCTCGTGGACGACTACCACACCGACCTCGCGGCGCGCATCCGCGACCGCGTGGACGCCGGCGACCGCGTCGGCGGCGTCGAAGCGTTCTTCGAGACGGTGGGGACGCTCGACCAGGTCGCCCGACCGGTCGTCGAGCAGGCCGCCGACATCGTCGAGACCATCGCGCGCGAAATCGACGTCGTGGAGTCCTACGACCTCGACGCACCACGGACGGGCGTGCCGACCCTGCTCGTCGCCGGCGAACACGGCCCCGACCACCTCCGGCGCGCAATCGACGAACTGGAGCACCACCTCGAACACGTCGAGCGCACCGAAGTCGCCGACGCCGGCCACGT
>JBDGQF010000126.1:0-5506 GCA_042219255.1 Halobacterium sp.
GCGGCGACCTTCGCGTCGTCCTCGCCGTCGGGCCGCGGGAAGTGCGCGATGGTCTCCTCGCGGAACGCTTCCTCGTCGAACTCGTAGTCGCCGTCGAGGAACTCGACGACCTCGTGGGCGTCACGCATCGCGTTCTTCAGGCACGTCGACGCGCCCGGCGACGGCGTGATGTTGAAGATGATGTCGTCGCCGACAATCTTCGCTTCGCCCATGTCCAGGGACTTCGCGCTCGTGTCCACAATCTGGGGGCGGACGCCGCCGTACCCCTTCGCGCGCTCGATGTCGTCGAGGGACGCGGAGGGAACGACTTTCTGGACGTGCGGGAGGAACGCGCGCTTGCCGACCTCGGGGACGTCGTAGACGAGGTTCTTCACGACGTACGGCAGGAGGACGCGGTCGGCGAGGATGTTCGCGTAACTCAGGAAGGACGCGACGTTCAGGCCGAACACGTCCACGAAGTCGCCGACTGTGGAGATGCGGCCGCGTTCGAGCGTCGGCACGAGCTTCGCGGTGGGGCCGAACCGCGTGACCGACTGGTCGTGGACGTCCGCGTCGCCGTGCACGGCGGCGAACGGGAGTTTCTTCATCTGGAGCGTGTACACCTTCCCGTTCAGGAAGTCGTCGGCGAGGAAGAAACTGCCCGCGACCGGCAGCAGGACTTTGTCCCCGCCGTAGCCGAGTTCCTTCGCGAACTGGAGGCTGTGCGACCCCGCGGCGACGACGGCGACCTCACAGTCGAACGGTCCGTCCTCGGTCGTGACCGTGTACCCGCTGGCGGTCTCCGTTACTTCCTCGACGCCCGTGCCGGTGAACACGTCCACGTTGGACTCCTCGCGCGCCTGCTCGACGAACGACTTCGCGGTCTCGCCGTAGTCGACGACGTAGCCGTCCGGCGTCTGGAGCGCGCGCAGTTCCGTGCCCGGGTCGCGGCCCTCCACGACCTTCGGTTCGTGCTCGCGGATTTCCTCGCGGCCGATGACGTCCAGTTTCGGGAAGAGGTCGCCGAAGCCCTCCTCGTGGTACCGGGACTCCAGTTGCTGGACTTCCTCGTCGCCGACGCCGAGCACCATCTTCGAGCGCTTGTCGTGCATCTCGCGGTCGGCGTCGTGGTGTTCGAGGTAGCCGGCGAGCAGTTCCGCGCCCTCCTTGACTTCCTCGGCCTTCTCCAGGGTGTAGTTCGTCTCGATGTCGCCGAAGTGCAGCGTCTGGCTGTTGTTCGTGTGGTGGGAGTTGATGGCCGCGATGTCGTCTTCCTTCTCGAAGAGCGCGACGTCCTCGACGTCCGTGAACTTCGAGACCGTGTAGAGGAGCGATGCGCCACTGATGCCGCCGCCGACGATGATGAGGTCGTATTCTCTGTCCATGGTTGTCTCCGTACAGGGTGCGGACTGCGAGCGGTCTTCCCGCGGAGAAACTGACTGGGTGTACTAAGGCGCTACTATCCGAGACAAGATTCGCGGCGACGCGGGGGAGAACCAGCAACCGGGCGCGAGAACGGACGGGGACTGGAGAGCGGAGCGAGCGGCCGAACAGCCGGATACGCACCGACGACAGTCGGTGGCCGTCAGAGGTCGCCGACGACGGTCGATGGCCGTCAGCGGCCGTCAGCGGCAGTCGGGAGGTCAGTCGTCGTCTGCGGGCGTGGGCGTCTCGGTAACGTCCAGTGCGGACTGTCGTGCCGCGGCGTCGTCGGCGACGAGGCGGTCGATGGCGTCGGCGCCGAGGACGGCGAACGCCACGAACCCGACCTTGCTGATGAAGTCGAGGTAGACGACGACGATGGCCTCCATCTCCGCCTGGAGGACGCCGAGGCCGGTCGGCGCGAGCAGCCACACGACTGGGTACAGCGTCCACAGCACGACGGTGAGGTTGCGCAGCGTCGTGAACGTCGCTTCGACGCGCGGGTCGGGGTCGTCGCCGAGGGCCTTCGGGAGCGTGCGCAGCAGGCCGTACAGCAGGACGAGGTAGGCGACGCAGCCGACGCCGAAGAACGCCCACTTCTGGGCGGACGGCGTGAGCGCCGCGCCGACGCCGGCCGCGATGACGACGACGTCCGCGCCGATGAGCAGGACGTACGTGCGGACGCTCGGCCGCGAGAGCAGGCCGAGGTAGAGCACGAGCAGCGGCGTCGTCACCAGCCAGTCGCCGTACCGCGCGAGGTGGACGGTGTAGTCCGCGACCTGCATCGACCCGACGCCGAGCGCCATCAACGCGTACGCGACTGCCGCGAACCCAGTGACGCCCGCCAGGACCGCGTCGTAGCGGCCGTGACTCGGGTCGCTGAGGTAGTCCTTCAGCGGGAACGCCGTCCCGATGGCCATGCCGACTGCGCCGACCCAGAACCAGGTTGTGGGCTCCATCTTAGTTCACCTCCTCGCCGCCGCGGGCGTCGAAGTCCGCGAGCAGGTCTTCGAGCGTGCTCGCGCGCTCCGCGAGGTCTGCGGCGGCGTCCCCGACCTCCGAGAGCGTCTCGGTCTGTTCGTCCGCCGCGTCCGCGACGTCCGTCGACTGGCTCGCGGTCTCCTCGCTGATGGACGCGACCTCGTCGACGGCGGACGCGACCCGCGAGGCGGCCTCCGCCTGGCGGTCGGTCGCGTCCCGGATTTCCGTGGCGGCGGAGTCGGTCTGCGCGACGAACTCCACGACGTCGTCGAGCGCGTCCGCGGTCTCGTCGACGGTCGCGCGGCCGTCCGCGACGTGCTGGCTGGTCTCCCGCATCTCGTCGGCGACGTCGCTGACCTGGCCCTGGAGTTCCAGCAGGCGGTCTTCGACGTCCTGGGCGGCCGCGTGGGACTCTTCGGCGAGCCCCTTCACTTCGTCCGCGACGACCGCGAACCCGTCGCCCTCCGCGCCGGTGCGCGCGGCCTCGATGGACGCGTTCAGCGCGAGCAGGTTCGTCTGCTCGGCGATGTCCGCGATGACGTCGACGACCTCGCCGAGGTCGTCCATCTCGGCGTCCAGGTCGTCCATCGCGTCCGCGGCGGTCTCCGCTTCGGACGCGACTTCGTCCATCGTCGCGACCGCGTCCTCGGCGGCGTCCTTGCCGTCCTCCACGGCGTCGGACGCCTGGCCGGCGGTGTCCGCAAGCGACGCGACGGTCTCCGCGACCTCTTCGGCGCTCGCGGACAGGTCGTCGACCTCGCCCGCCACCTCGTGGAGGCGGTCGGTCTGCTCGGTCGCGCCGTCGCTAATCTCGTCCACGGCGCTGGAGACGCCCGTGCTGGCGTCCATCGCGTCCGTCGCGCCGTCGTCGACGCGCGCCGCCGCCGTCGACACGTGGTCGGCGAACGAGGACGCCGCCGCGACGCTCGTCTCGATGTCGTCCAGCATCTCGTTCAGCGACCGGCCGACGCGCGCCATCGCCTCGTGGTCGCGGTCGGCGTCCACGCGCCGCGTCAGGTCGCCGTCCGCGACGGCGGTCATCGCCTCGTCGTAGTCCGCGGCCGCGTCCTCGAGGGCTTGCGCCGTGCGCTGGGCGGACTCGCGCGCCTTCTCGGCTTCCTGGCGCTGCTGTTCGGCTTCCTCCCTTGCCGTCTCCGCCGCGGACTTCGCCTCCTCGGCCTCCGACAGCGACGAGGACAGCGAGTCCCGCATCCGCCGGAAGGAGTCCGCGAGCGTCCCGAACTCGTCGTTGCGCGCCGTCTCGATGTCCGTGTCCAAGTCGCCGTCCGCCATCTCGTCGGCGCGCGCGGACAACTGGCGCAGCGACACAACGGTCGTACTCCCCAGGGTCACGCCGATGAGCGCCAGGCTCACGATTGTCAGCAGGATGAGGCCTACGACGCTTGACGCCACATAGTCGCCGAGCGCGAACGCCTGACTGGTGGGCGCGTGCACCATCACCGTCCAGTCGGCGCCCGACACCGGCGCGGCAGCCATCACCGTGCCGCCGTGCTTCATGAACGTCTGCTCGGACAGCGACCGTTCGAGCATCATCTCGCTGCCTTCGTGGTCGGTCATCACTTTCGAGGCGTCCGTGTGCGCGACGTTCGTCCCCTCCGAGTTCACGACGACGGTGTCGCTGCCCTCGGTGACGGCGCTGAACGTGTCCGTGAGCGTGTTCACGTTCACCATGTAGACGAGGCGCTTGTCGGACGCGCCGTCGACGGGCGACAGCACCGCGATGACCGGGAAGTCGACGACCGGCACCCGAAACGGCTCGGTGACCGCGACGTCGTCCGCGGACTCGAACGTCGGCGGGTCGGTCGCGAACGGCGCGCCCTGTTCGCCGGCGTTCACGCCCGTCAGTTGTTCGTTCGAACTGTACTCGATGGTCTGCGTGCTGGCGTCGTAGTAGTGGACTGCGACGACGCCGTCCGGCAGCGAGTCGCTGGCCGCGAGGCCGTCGATGTAGGACGCGACTTCCTCGCTGTCGCCGGACTGCAGTTCCGGCCGCGTCGACGCCAGGCGGGTCTGGCCGCGGACGTTGTCCAGCCAGGCGTCCAGTTGCGCCGCGCGGGCGTCCGCCGTCGCGGACAGTTCCGTCCGGACGTCGTCCTGGAGTTGTGCGTTCGTCTGCTGGTACACCATTCCGCCGACGCCGACTGCGATGACGACGACGACGAGCAGGGCGACGGCGAGCTTCGCGCCGTAGCTTCCCCGTACCCGGTTCAGGTAGCGAGCGGTCCCCATCGTTCTCCGGTCAGTGTCGAGGATACGCCAAAAGGGTTCGCCCCCGATTTTCGCTCGTGATACTGTCTCCCGGTAGGATTCGCCGCTTCCGAGTTCGGCCGCCCGGGAGGCGGCAACGACTGCCTCAGAGTCCGGTCGGGTGGTCGACGAACGTCGTCTCCAGGCTCCAGTCGTCGGCGACGGACTGGAGCGCGCGCACGCCCAGCGTCTCCGTCGCGTAGTGCCCCGCGAGGAACACCGAGATACCGGCTTCGCGCGCCTCGTGGTAGAGTTTCTGTTTGCCCTCGCCGGTGACGAGCGCGTCCACGCCGTCAGCTTCGGCCTCCCGAATCCAGTCGCCGCCGCTCCCGGTCAGGACGGCGACGTCCTCGATGGTGTCCGGGCCGAAGTCCAGCACCTGGACGCCCTCCCGCGGGTCGAGTTCTGATTCGAGCGCGTCCGCCAGCTCCTCGCTCGTGAACCCGCTCGGACTCGTGCCGCGCGTGCCGACGTTTTCGCCCGCGTGCTCGCCGAACGGCGCGCGGTTCTCCAGGCCGAGCAGGTCGGCCAGCCGCGCGGCGTTCCCGAGTTCCGGGTGGCCGTCCAGCGGCAAGTGCGCCGCGTACAGCGCGCACTCGCCGTCCACGAGCGGCTGAACCCGCTCGTACTCGCGGCCGGTCACCGCGTCGATGCCGCCCCAGACGACGCCGTGGTGCGCGACGAACACGTCCGCGCCCCACTCGACCGCGTCCTCGATTGTGGCGACGGCGGCGTCCACCGCGAACGCCGCGCGCTCGACCTCGCGGTCGCGCGGCCCGACCTGGAGGCCGTTCGTCGCCGCGTCCTCGTAGTCGTCGACGCGCAGTCGCTGGTTGTACCTCGCGACGAGTTCCGA
>JBDGQF010000372.1:0-5464 GCA_042219255.1 Halobacterium sp.
GTGCAGTGGTCGCCGGCGCGGATGGCGACGCCGTGGTCGTTCAGAATCGACGCGAGGTCGTGGGCGTGGATGCCGTCGACGTTGAACGCGACGACGGCGCCGCGGTCGTCTTTCGGTGGGCCGTAGATTTCGATGTCGTCGAACTCGTCGAGGCGCTCGTACGCGTACTCGGTGAGGCGTTCCTCGTGCGCCTGAATGGCGTCCATGCCGACGTCGTCGAGGTAGTCGGCGGCCGTCGCGAGGCCGATGCCTTGCGCGATGAGCGGCGTGCCCGCCTCGTACTTCCACGGGAGGTCGTTCCACGTCGTCTCCTCGAACGTGACGCGGCGAATCATGTCGCCGCCGTAGAGGAACGGCTCCATGTCCTCCAAGACCTCCTGTTTGCCGTACAGACAGCCGATGCCGGTCGGACCGGCCATCTTGTGGCCGGAGAACACGTAGAAGTCGACGTCCAGTTCCTTCACGTCCACCGGCCGGTTCGGGACGGCCTGCGCGCCGTCACCCAGGATGAGGGCGTCCTGCTCGTGGGCGAGGTCGGCGAGCTCCCGCATCGGGTTGACGGTGCCGAGGACGTTCGACGCGTGCACCACCGACACCATCTCGACGTCGTCGTCGATGAGTTCCGCGGCGTGGTCGATGTCGAGGTAGCCGTCCTCGTCCACGCGGATGTACCGCACTTCCGCGCCCGTGCGTTCGGCAATCTGCTGCCACGTCACGAACGACGAGTGGTGCTCCATCTCTGAGAGCACGACCGCGTCCCCCTCCTCGAGTTCGTTCAGGCCCCACGCGTACGCCACGAGGTTGATGGACTCCGTCGTGTTCTTCGTGAAAATCATCTCCTCGCGGCCGTCCGCGTTCACGAACTCCGCGAGCCGGTCGTGGGCCTCCTCGTACGCGATAGACGCCTCCTGGCTGAGCTGGTGGATGCCGCGGTGGACGTTCGCGTTGTACCCGCGGTAGTAGTCCCCGAACACCTCGATGACTTGCTCCGGCGTCTGCGTCGTCGCCGCGTTGTCCAGGTAGACCAGCGGCTTCCCCTCGCTGACCTCCCGGTCGAGGATGGGGAAGTCCTCGCGGATGCGCTCGACGTCCAGCGTGTCGTGCTCGGTGGCTTCCATTACACGGAAGTAGGTGGCGTGGCCACTACTGTTCTTCGGTGCGGCCAGAACTGCCGAAATCTCCGAGCACGGACTGCCAGCGGCGCCGCCTCAGAGCCGCATGAACTGCGCGTGCACGGTGCCGTCGAGTTCGAGGACGTTCCCCTCCTCGACGTAGCCTTCCTCGATGGCGAGGTCGACGACGTCGACGCCGACGAGGTTCGCGACGTTCGCGCGCGCCAGCGACTCCCGGACGGCATCGACTTCCGCGTGGTCGCCGCCGTAGAACTCCTCGGTGACGGTGAACTCCGTGTCGCCGTTCTCGAACGTCTCCCCGAGCACGTCGGGGTCGCAGACCGTCACCAGCAGGCCGCGGTCGGTCTGTCGCTCCGTGACCAGCATGTTACTGCTGTTCGCGCTCCACGAGGTCGCGCTCCTGGGCCTCGCGGATGTCCTTCGCCTGCTCGGCGACCGCCTGCGCCTCCTCGTCGCGCCCGAGCGCTTCCAGCGCGCGCTGTTTCTCCTCGTAGACGTCCGCCTGCTGGAACCCCAGTTTCACGGCGTTGTTCAGGGCGTCCAGCGCCTGCTCGGGGCGCTCGCGCTCGTTCTCGATGAACCCGAGGTTGTACCACGCCTGCGGCAGGCGCTCGTTCGCGCGCACCGCCTTCTCGGCGTGATAGTAGGCTTCCTCGTCCTCGCCGAACTCCCAGAGCGCGTACGCGAGGTTCGTCTGCGCTTCCGCCTCGAAGTCGCCGTCCTCGGCGACGAAGATGGCTTCGCGGTGCGCGCCGACGGCCTTGTCCCACTCCTCCATCTGGCCGTGCGCGATGCCCTTGTTCACCCACGCCTCCTGTTCGAGGGCGTCGTCGTCGGCGAAGCGCGCGGCGCGCTCGAACGCGTCGGCGGCCTGCTCGTGGCGGTTGATGCCCATGTAGCTGAGGCCGACCTCGACGAGTTCGTCGGCGTCGACGTCCTCGTCGTTGAGGTTGCGTTCGTCGAGGGTGTCCGCGACGACGCGGCTGTCCACGGGGTCGACTTCGTCCGGGTCGACTTCGAGTTCCGGCGGGTCGAAGTCGAAGCCCTCGTAGGGCTCGTCGAACCCCTGGCCCTCCGAGAAGTCGTGGTCGTCGGGGTCGGGAGCGGGGTCGCGCTCCTCTCGGTCAGTCATACCCAGTGGTAGCGCGGCCGGGAGGTTAAGGGCAACGCACCGAGAACGGCCGGTATGCGGCTGTTCGTCAGCGTCGACCTCCCGGACGAGATGGCCGACGACGTGGAGGACTTGCAAGCCGAGTTCGCCGAGGCGTCTGGCCTGGACTTCGTCGACCCCGGCCAGGCGCACGTGACCCTGAAGTTCCTCGGTGACGTCGACGACGCCCGCGAGGACGAACTCGTCGAGGGCCTTGAGGCGGCGGTCGATGCGTCCGGCGTCGGCCCATTCGACGCGGAACTCGGCGGCCTCGGCGTGTTCCCGAGCCTGGACTACATCTCCGTCGTGTGGCTGGGCGTCGGCGACGGCAGCGCCGAGCTCGCGCGCCTCCACGAGGCCATCGAAGCCCGGTTCGTCGACGAGCACGGCTTCGAGGCGGAGGAACACGACTTCACGCCCCACGTCACGATTGCGCGAATGAAGCACGCCGGCGGCAAGGAACTCGTCCAAGACCGGGTGCGCGACCGCCACCCGGAACTCGGGACGATGCGGGTCTCCGAAGTGCGGTTGACCGAGAGCGTGCTCACGCACGAGGGCCCCGAGTACGAGACGCTGCACGCGGTCGAACTGTAGGCTGCCGGCGCCGCGGAGAGCGTTCCGGCCGTCAGGCGCTGAGTCGGCCGCAGAAGAACAACGTTTTAACGCCGGCGGTGGTAGCGGCGAACACTATGGGTAAGAAATCGAAGGCGCAGAAGAAGCGGCTCGCGAAGCTGGAGCGACAGAACAGTCGCGTGCCCGCGTGGGTCATGATGAAGACGAACCGCGACGTCCAGCGCAACCCCAAGCGCCGCAACTGGCGGCGTAACGACACCGACGAATAATGTCCGCCAGCGACTTCGAGGAGCGCATCGTCACGGTGCCGCTCCGCGACGTGAAGAAGGTGCCGAACCACGAGCAAGCGGGGAAAGCGATGTCCATCATCCGCGAACACCTCGCGAAGCACTTCGCCGTCGACGAGGACGACGTCCGCCTCGACCCCTCCATCAACGAGGCCGTCTGGTCGCAGGGCCAGAAGAACCCGCCGCGGAAAGTCCGCGTGCACGCCGCGCGCTTCGTCGAAGAGGGCGAGACAGTCGTCGAAGCCGAGTACGAAGAGTAACACTTGCTACGCGCTGCCTTCCTCGGGTCACCGTACGTCGGCGTCTTCGCTCGCGCGACCAGCGACTGCGTCGTCGTGCGACCCGACCTCTCCGAGGAGTTGACCGAGTCGGTCGCCGACGAACTCGGCGTGACGGCCGTGCCGACGACCGTCGGCGGGTCTGCGACCGTCGGGTCGCTCGTCGCCGGGAACTCCAACGGCCTCCTCGTGAGCGGGCGCGTCCGGCAGCGCGAACGCGACCGAATCCAGGACGCGGTCGACGTCTCCATCGGCGAACTGCCGGGGCGCGTGAACGCCGCCGGGAACGTCGTCGTCGCGAACGACAACGGCGCGTACGTCCACTCCGAGCTGTCGCGTGAGGCCGTGCAGGCCGTCGAGGACGCGCTCGACGTGCCCGTGACCCGCGGCCGGCTCGCGGGCGTGAACACGGTGGGGACGGCCGCCGTCGCGACGAACGACGGCGTGCTCTGCCACCCGAAGTCCACGGACGAGGAACTGGACGACGTCGAGGACGCGCTGGGCGTGCACGCCGACATCGGCACCGTGAACTACGGCGCGCCGCTGGTCGGCTCCGGCCTCGTCGCCAACGACAACGGCTACGTCGTCGGCGAGGACACGACCGGCCCGGAACTCGGCCGCATCGACGACGCGCTCGGGTTCATCGACTGACTGCAGTTCTCCGCTGTCGGTTTCTCCGTCTCTCGCTCCACTCGCCAGCGACTGCTCCGTTGCGCACCGTTCGGCGCCGCTATAGTGCCGGTAGTGGTGACGGGGACGGCCCGGAATCTCGGTCAGGAGGAGGGGCGAGAGCGCCGCGAGCGGCGGCGTCGCGGTTCCGTGCCCCAGTTCCCGAGTAGGAAGATACTTCCCGCTCGCTCCCCGATTTTTGGGTATGAGTCTTGGAGGCGGCGGCGGTCAACAGCAGCTTCAGCAGCTTTCACAGGAAATTCAGGCCATCGAGGAGGAGAAGGAAGAACTCGAGGCAGAAGTCGAGTCCCTCCGCGAGGAGAAGACCGAAATCGACGAGGCGCAGGAAGCCCTCGACGTCCTCGAGACCGGGTCGACCGTCCAGGTCCCGCTCGGCGGCGACACGTACGTGCGCGCCGAAGTCGAGGACATCGACGAGGTCGTCGTCAGCCTCGGCGGCGGGTACGCCGCGGAGCAGGACGCCGACGACGCGACCGACGTGCTCGACGAGAAGCGCGAAGCGCTCGACGAGCGCATCGAGGACGTCCGCTCGGAGATTGCGGAGCTCGAAGAAGAGCAGTCCCAGCTGGAACAGCAGGCACAGCAGGCCCAACAGCAGATGATGCAACAGCAGATGGCCCAGCAACAGCAGCAGCAGCCGGACGAGTAAGGGCATGTTCGACGGGCTGAAGGACAAACTCTCGAACTTCCGCGAGGACGCCGAGGAGGTCGCGGAAGAGAACGCCGAAGCACTCGACAGCGACGAGGCCGCCGCAGAAGCCGGAGCCGGCGCGGAAGCCGGAGCGGAGGCCGGCGAGCCCGTGGAGGCGGAAGCGGGCGCCGGCGGCGAGGGCGCTGCGGCGGCGGAAGCCCAGGCGGAAGCGGCTGATTCTACCGGGGAAGACGAGTCGTCCAGTGGCGGCTTCGTGAGCAAGGCGTCGTCGCTGGCGCGCGGCCGCGTCGTCATCGAGGAGGACGACCTCGACGGCCCGCTCCGGGAACTGGAGTTCGCGCTCCTGGAGAGCGACGTGGAGATGAGCGTCGCGGAGGCCATCCTCGACCAGATTCGCGACGACCTCGTCGGCGAGGAGAAGAAGTTCACGCAGAGCACGGGCGCGCTCGTGGAGGACGTGCTCCGGGACGCCCTGCTGTCGGTCATCGACGTGGACGGCTTCGACTTCGAGGACGCCATCGCGGACTCGGAGAAGCCCGTGACGGTCGTGTTCACGGGCGTGAACGGCGTCGGGAAGACGACGACCATCGCGAAACTCGGGAAGCGCCTGGAAGACCACGGCTACTCGGTCGTGCTGGCGAACGGCGACACGTACCGCGCCGGCGCGAACGAACAGCTCCAGGAGCACGCCGACAACCTCG
>JBDGQF010000318.1:0-5414 GCA_042219255.1 Halobacterium sp.
CACGTGATGTTGCCGTTCATGGTGTTCCCCATCATCAACGTGATGCACACGATTCCGCACGACCTCGAGGAGGCCGCGCAGAATCTCGGCGCGAACCGCGTGACCGTGTTCACGCGCGTGCTCGTCCCGCTGGCGCTCCCCGGCATCAGCGCGGGCGTGCTCATCACGTTCGTCGTCTCGCTGGCGTCCTACGTGACGCCGGCCCTGCTGGGCGGCGGCGTGCGCGTCATCCCCGTGGTCATCACGGACACGTTCACCAGCACGAGCAACTGGCCGTTCGCGAGCGCGCTGTCGATGATTCTCGTGGCGGTCGCGCTGCTGGTCATCGTCGCCTACCAGCGCGTCCTCAAACAGATGGAAGGCGTGGGGGGTGTCTGAGATGGAGACTTCGGACAGCTCCGGACGGTCGCTCCGGTTCGACTGGCTCGTCTCGCGGGCGACGTCAATCGGCTACAACGCGCTCATCTGGGGGACAATCGCGTTCCTCCTCGCGCCGCTCGTGGTCGTCGTCGTCATCTCCTTCCAGAAGTCCGCGTACGCGACGTGGCCGCCCCAGGCGTTCACGCTCGACCACTACACCGCGCTCCCCGAACAACTGGGCTACCTGGGCGTCGAGAGCGCGCTATTCACGAGCATCAAGCTCGCGGTCGCGACGGGCGTCGTCTCCACGACGCTCGGCGCGCTCGCGGCGTTCGCCATCGTCCGGTACGACTTCAAGTACCAGACGACCCTGGAGACGGTCCTCATCTCGCCGCTCATCTATCCGTGGATTGTCGTCGGGCTGTCGCTGCTGTTGTTCATCAACCGCCTCGGCGCCATCCTCGGCATCTCCATCCAGTTGTCGTTCTGGACGCTGCTGCTCGGGCACGTGATGTTCACGCTGCCGTACCCCATCCGGACAATCGGGGCGAGCCTCCAGAACTACGACCACTCGCTGGAGGAGGCCGCGCAGAACCTCGGCGCCACCGAACTGGAGTCCTACGCGCGCATCACGGTGCCGCTCATCCAGCCAGGACTGATGAGCGGGTTCGTGTTCGCATTCATCCTCTCCTTCAACCAGTACATCGTCTCGCTGTTCCTCTCCGGCCCGGACACGACGACGATGCCGCTGGTGTTGTTCAGCCTGTTCTACAACACCGCGCCCGCGACGCTGGCCGCCATCGCGACGCTGCTGATGGCCGGCGTCCTCACCGTCATCGGTATCATGGAGTACCTGTTCGGCATCAGCGACTTCATGTAGCGGGCCGCGGCCCTCGTCTCCGTATAGAGGCACAGTCCACGCGCGCCGCACGTGCGGCGCGGCTTACTCGCGCTGGCGTTCTTCGGCGCGTTCGTCGCGGAGGCGCCGCGCTTCCTCGACGTTCGCGACGAACGACGACATCTGTTCGCGGAGGTCTTCGCGGAGTTCGTCCGCGGAGAACTCGTCGGACTCCCCGAGCAGGCGGACGAACGCCTGGAGTTCCTCGTCGGTGAGCTCCGCGAACCGGCCGTCCTCGAGTTTGTCGACGACGTCGTCGACGTCGATGCGGCCGACCGGGTCGACGTTGAACTCGACGTTCACGAGACGGTAGTCGGAGCCCGCGAGCGCCTGTTCGGCGCGATTGACGCCCTCGGAGAGCATGTGCTTGAACGGCGTGTAGTAGCCCATCGTGCCGAGGTGGAGGAACGCGAGCATGTCCGTGATGCCGCGCGTGTACGCGTCGCGGTGTTCGTCGTCCGGGTCGAACACCATCTCTCGGTCGCGTTCGTCGAGGTGTTCGAAGAGGATGGTGAAATCGAGGACGGCGTTGCGGACACGACTCCGGATGCGGCTGCGCTTCTGGCGGCGGGACTGTTCGGTGTAGTCGGACTTCCGGCCGAGCAGGAACTCGCGGTCGCTCTGCGTGAGGACGCCGCGGTCGCGGTCTGGGGCCGTCGTCAGCGGCTCGTCGTCGCCGTCGCCGGACTCCTTCATACACAGTATTCGTTGACAGCGTCCCTTAGTCGTTCCGTCACCCGCAACGGGCCGCGTACTGGCACAGACCCAAGACCCAAATACGCAGTCGTGGTCTGTTGTGGCATGGCAGCACGACCCGAACTCCCCGAGCAGACAGACGTTGTCGTGGTCGGCGGCGGCATCATGGGCACCGCGGCGGCGTACTTCCTGGCGTCGGACAGCGACCGCGACGTGACGCTCGTCGAGCGCGACAACGTCGGCGCGGGGTCGACCGGCGACTCGTCGGCCATCCTCCGCCACCACTACGGCGACGACGAAATCTACACGGACATGGCGCACTGGAGCCACCAGTTCTTCCGCGAGTTCGAAGCGGAGACCGGCCAGCCGATAGCGCACGCCGACAGCCCGCTCGTGCGGTTCGGCGAGGAGGGGACGGACGTCGGCGAGTACGCGGCGGCGGGCTACGACGTCCTCAGGGAGCGGGACATCCCCGTGACGTGGTTCGACGGCGACGAACTCCCCGGCGAGTACCCGATGTACGACGGCCTCGACGACTTCGACTTCGGCGTGAGCGACGACTCCGCGGCGTACTCCGACGGCACGGACGCCGCCAACGGGTTCGCGCGCGCCGCCGGCGACGAGGGCGCGACCGTCGTCACGGGCGTCGGCGTCCAGTCCATCCGCACCGAGGACGGCGAGGTGGTCGGCGTCGACACGGACGACGGCACCGTGGATTGCGAGGACGTCGTCGTCGCCGCCGGCCCGTGGACGCCCGAACTCGCCGAGGACGTCGGCGTCGACGTCCCCATCACGCCGACGCGCGAGCAGGTCGTCATCCTCGACCCCAGCGACGACTACGTGGAGGAGTACCCCGAACTCACGCCGACGACGAGTATGCCGGGCGGCGAGTGGTACCTGCGGCCGGACTTCGGCGACAACGTCCTCGTCGCCACCCACTACCTCACGGAGGAGACCGACCCGGACGACTACGACGACGCGCCCGACGAGGACACCCTGCTGGAACTCACCGACCTCGTCACCGACCGCATGCCCGGTCTCGCGGACGCCGGCATCCAGGGCCAGTACTGCGGCGTCTACTCCACGACGCCAGACCACGACTTCGTCATCGACGAGGTCGGCCCCGACGGCTGTGTGTTCGCGTGCGGGTTCTCCGGCCACGGCTTCAAGCACGGGCCCGCCGTCGGCCGCATCGTCCGCGACCTGGTCGTGGACGGCGACACCGACCTCGTGGACGTCGACTACTTCGCGCTCGACCGCTTCGAGGACAATCCCGAGGGCCACGGGATGCCAGCGGACAACATCTGAGCGCGCTCGTTGGGGCCACGCCCTGCCTCGGGCGCGGGAACTAAGACGCCGGCCGCCGGTGGCTTGCGTATGCCCGACGACGACAGCTACCGGCTCGCGGACATGACCTGGCAGGAGGTCGAGGCCGCCGTCGAGGACACGCAGACGATGCTCCTGCCGGTCGGCAGCACCGAACAGCACGGCCACCACATGCCCCTCGGCGTCGACGTCTACATGCCGGAAGCAATCGCCGAGCGCGTCGCCGAACGCACCGGCTGCCTGCTCGCGCCGCCCGTCTGGTACGGCGTCAGCCCCCACCACACGTTCAAGCCCGGGACGTTCACCGTGGAGAGCGAGACGTTCCAGCACTACGTCCGCGACGTCTGCGTCTCCGCGTCGGAGTGGGGCGTCGAGAACGTCCTGCTCGTGAACGGCCACTACCTCGTCCAGGACCCCGAACTCGACGTCGTGGTGCGCGAACTCACGAACGAACACGACATGCGCGCGTTCCACGTGCCCCTCATCTCCGTGTTCCAGGACGCCGCGAAGGCCGTTCGCACGAGCGAGGTGTCCTTCCACGCCAGCGAGTTCGAGACCAGCCTGATGCTCGAACTGTTCCCCGACCTCGTGGACATGGACCGCGCGGAAGCCGTGGACGTGCCTGACGACGCGCTCCCGCTGACGGACTACGACGCGTACGGCGACAACCGCGTCGGCTGGGCGCTCTCCGCCGAGCGCATGAACGCGCTGACGCACACCGGCAACCTCGGCGACCCCACCGTCGCCACCGCGGAGAAGGGCGCGGAGATGGTCGAGGACGCCGTCGGCAACATCACGCAGCTCGTGGACGCGCTCGCCGGCCTCGGGTCGTCGGGCGACGGCGCCCAGTAGTCAGACAACTCTGTTCTCCAGGGCGTCGCCGGCTTCCAAACGCTGGTAGTTCTCGCGCACCAGGTCGGCGATGTCCCTGTAGAAGTCCTGGTTCGCGACGGCGGCGTGCGGCGTCACGACGACGTCCTCGAAGTCCCACAGCGGCGAGTCCTCGGGGAGCGGTTCCTCCTCGAAGACGTCGAGGGCGGCACCCGCAATCTCGCCGCCGCGGAGCGCGGCCACGAGCGCGTCCTGGTCGAGGACGTCGCCGCGCGCGACGTTCACGAGGTAGGCGTCCTCGCGCATCGCCGCGAACTCGTCGGCTGCGAGCAAGTGGTGGGTCTGGTCGGTCAGCGGCACGCAGAGCGCGACGAACCGCGCGTCCGCGATAGCGTCGTGGAGGTCGTCCGGGTGGTAGCGGTCGTCCACGCCCTCGACTGGCTCGTCGGAGCGCTGGACGCCCGCGACGTCCATGTCGAGGGCGGCGCAGCGCCGCGCGACGGCGTTGCCGACGGTGCCCAGTCCCACCACACAGACGCGCTCGCGGGGGAGCGTGAACGCCTCGTCCCACTCCGGGAACGCCCAGCGGTGCTCCTGCTGGTTCGCGACGAAGTCGTGGAGGCGCCGCGCCAGCGTCAACATCAGGCCCAGCGTGGTGTCGCCGACGCTGTCACCGTGCAGGCCGGTGGAGTTCGTGAGCGCGACGCCGCGCGCCTCGTACTCGCCGAGCGGGAACTCCTCGACGCCGGCGAGCGTCGTGTGAATCCACTCCGGGTCGGTCTCGAGGAGTCGCTGCTGGTGCGTGAACGTCACGAACGCGTCACAGGACTCGGGGTCGGCGCCCTCGCCTGGGTCGTCACGGACCGGCACGAACTCGGCGTCGACGTCGGCGAGTTCGTCGGCGAACACCTCGAAGGGGAAGTCAATCGACGTCGACTCGTGGACGCCGATGCGCTGGACTACCATGTCACCGAGCACCGCGTGCCGGCGCATCAATGTTTGGCCGCGTCCGGTCGTCAGTGGTGCCGGCGGGCGTAGCCTTTTGCCGTCCGACGTGGTGTGTGCCCGTAGACCATGGAAGTCACTGGCATCGACGTGTACAACGTCGACCTCCCGATTGCCGAGGGGACGTACGACTGGGCTGGCGGCAACTCCTACGCGACGTTCGACTCGACCGTCCTCCGCCTGCGAACGGACGGCGACCACGTCGGCTGGGGCGAGGTGTCGATGCTCGGGTCGGCGTACCTTCCCGCGTTCGGGAAGGGCGCGCGCGCCGGCGTCGCGGAACTCGCGCCCGCCGTGC
>JBDGQF010000272.1:0-5369 GCA_042219255.1 Halobacterium sp.
CGGCGCACCGTCGTAGTGAGTATGGCAGACGACCAGCCAGACGCCGTCGAACAGTCGACGACTGAGACCGCAGATGCCGGCGAACAGTCCACTACTGACACCGCAGACGCCGCCGAACAGACCACTACTGACACCGCAGACGCCCACTCTGAACCGGTCGCGGCGACCGGCACCAGCGACCGGTGGGTGGAGTCCCTGGACGACCGGCTCCCGAGCGACCTCCGGACGGCGCTCGAACAGTTCCTCGACGCCGACAGCGTGCGGACGCTCGGTGACTGGGCGACCGAAATCCGCGACCTGACCGGTGGCGGCGCAATCGCCGTCGACGACCTCTGTCACACCGACCGGGCGACCGCGCACTACGGCGAGGTGGACGGCGAGCGCCACTACTTCGCGTGCTTCTACGACGCCGTGGTGCTGGCGGCGCTGACCGACTCGCGGGTCCACGTCCACACCGAGAGTCCGGACGGCACCGTCGTGGAGGCAGTCGCCGACGAGGACGGCGCGGTCACCGCGTCGCCGCCCGAGGCCGTGTTCTCGCTCGGCGTCAGCGAGCGCGCGACGCCGCAGGACGGCGGAACAGTCACCCACGAGGACGTGTACGCGGCGGTCTGTCCGTACGTCCGCGCGTTCCCGGACGCCGCGGCCTACGAGGACTGGGCGGCGGACGCGCCGGCGGCGACGGTGGCAGTCCCGTTCGCGAGCGCGGCCGCGTTCAGCGCCGCGCTCGTCGAGTAGCGCCTACTTAAACGCCCCCAGTCTGCTCGGCGGACGAGCATTGCGGCCCGAGCGCGTCCGTCCTGGTATGCCAGCGATACGCCTGGACGGCCTGACGAAGCGGTACGGCGACGTCCTCGCGGTCGACGGCCTCGACCTCGAAGTCGCCGAGGGCGAGGTGTTCGGGTTCCTCGGGCCGAACGGCGCGGGGAAGTCCACGACCATCGACGTGCTGCTCGACTACGTGCGGCCGACGAGCGGCACCGCGACCGTCCTCGGCCTGGACGCCCAGGCCGACGCGCGCGAACTCCGCGAACACGTCGGCGTCCTCCCGGAGGGCTTCGGCCTCTACGACCGCCTGACCGGCCGCCGCCACCTGGAGTTCGCGGTCGACTGGAAGGACGCGGGCGACGACCCGGACGCGCTCCTCGACCGCGTCGGCCTCGACGCCGCGGACGCAGACCGGCCGGTCGGCGACTACTCGAAGGGGATGCAGCAGCGCCTCGCGCTCGCGATGGCGCTCGTCGGCGACCCAGCCCTCCTGATTCTGGACGAACCGTCAAGCGGCCTCGACCCCCACGGCGTCCGCCTGTTGCGGGGCCTCGTGGAGGACGCGGCGGCCGACGGCCGCACGGTGTTCTTCTCCAGTCACGTCCTCGGCGAGGTCGAAGCGGTCGCCGACCGCGTCGGCATCCTCTACGACGGCCGCCTCGTCGGCGTCGACACCGTCGACGGCCTGCGGCGCGCGGTCGGCGCGCAGTCCGAACTCCGCGTGCGCGTTGCCGAACGGGTCGACGCCGACCTCGCTGGAATCGCGGGCGTCGAGTCCGTGGCGCAGTCTGACGGCGTCCTCCGCGTCGCGTGCTCGGACTCCGGCGCGAAAGCCGACGTGGTCGCGCGACTCGTCGACCGGGGCGTCGACGTGCTCGACGTCGACTCCACGGAGCCCTCGCTGGAGGACGTGTTCACGGCGTACACGGACGGCGACGCGCCGGCCGACGACGGCGAGGCCGCCGAGCGAGCGGAGGTGGTTGCGTGACGGCGACGTGGCGCCAGGTCGCGCGCAAGGACTTCGAGGACGCCGCGCGGTCGCGCGTCCTTTGGGGGCTCAGCGCCGTCTTCGTCGCATTCCTCGTGATGTCGCTTTTGTCTGCGGAACAGCTGTTCCCCGAGCGCGTGACTGTCGACGCGAGTGTCGCGCTGACCGGCGTGTCGATGCTCGCGCAGTTGTTCGTTCCGGGCGTCGCGCTCGCTGCCGGCTACATGGCCGTCGCGGGCGAACGTCAGTCCGGGAGTCTGCGCGTCCTGCTCGCGTACCCGTTCTCGCGGACGTCGGTCGTCGCCGGCAAACTCGTCGGCCGGTCGCTCGTCACCGTGACCGCGCTCGCCGTCGGCTTCGTCGTCGCGTCCGGTCTCGTCGCGCTCCGGTACGGACTTCCAGATCTTGTCACGTACGCGCAGTGGCTGGGCAGCGGCGTGCTGCTCGCGCTCGCGTTCACGGGAATCGCGGTCGGCGGGTCGGCCGCGGCGGCGACCCGCGGCCGCGCGATGGCGCTCACCATCGGGTCGTTCGTCGCGATGGTGTTCTTCTGGAAGCCGGTCGCCGTCGGCGTCTACTACGCCGCGAACGGGTCGCTGCCCGGCGTCCGGGTCGACACCTGGTACCTCCTCCTGGAGCGACTGAACCCGCTGGCCGCGTACCGCGAACTCGCCGGCGGCACGCTCGGCCACTACGTCCAGGCCGTGCCACGACTCCCCCTGGAGGACGTCCCCGCTGACGCACCGCAGGGCCTGCTCGCCACGTCGAACCGGGTCGCCGGCGAGGTGCCGTGCTACCTCCAGGACTGGGCGGCCGCCGTCGTCCTCGTCGCGTGGGGCGTCGTCCCGCTCCTACTCGGCGTGCGGTACTTCGAGCGCGCCGACCTCGGCTAGCAGGCCCGCGCGCCGTCCCCGCCGTCCACCGACTGCCGCCGAACGCTTACAGCCCCCGTCGTCGAAACGCGGGGCATGCAAACCGAGACGACCGACGGCGTCCGCCGCATCACGTTCGACCGGCCGGACGCGATGAACGCGTTCACGACCGACACCGCCGCCGAACTCGCGGACGAACTCGACGCGCTCGACCCAGACACCCACGACGCGGCCGTGCTGACCGGCGAGGGCGACGCGTTCTCCGCGGGCGGGGACGTCGCGTCGATGGCGGAACGCGACGGCGACGTACGCGAGTACTACGAGACAGTCGAGGAGACGTTCGGCCGCCTCGCCGAGGCCGCGATGGCGTCCGACGTCCCCATCGTCGCCCGAGTGAACGGCGACGCGGTCGGCGCCGGCCTCGCCGTCGTCGCGCTCTCGGACTTCGCGTACGCCGTTCCGGACGCACGGTTCTCTTGTGCGTTCGTGCGCGTCGGCCTGATTCCGGACACCGGCGGGAGTTTCCTCCTGCCGCACCTCGTCGGCCTCCGCGAAGCGAAACGCCTCGCGTTCACCGCGGAGTTCGTCGACGCCGCCGAAGCCGCCGACCTCGGCCTGATTAACCGACCCGTGCCGGAGGCCGACCTGGACGACGCCGTCGACGACCTGCTGGACACGCTGCGCGCGCGGCCGACGCGCACCATCGGCATGATTCGGCAGGCGCTGCACGACAACCTCGGCCGCGAGTTCGACGCGGCGCTCGACCACGAGAACCTCGTGCAGAGCCTCGCCCGCGACACCGACGAACACGACGAGGGCGTCGCGGCGTTCCTCGAAGGCCGGGAGCCCGAGTTCTGAACGCCCTCAGAGGTACTTCTCCATGACGTAGAGGGCGTCCGGGTCGTCGAACGCGTCCCGGACGGCGTCGACGCGCTCGGGGTCGTAGCCGCCGGGCGCGACGTACAGTTTCCGGACGCCGGCGTGGACGCGCTCTCGCAGCACGGCGAAGTCGGCCTCGCGGTACTCGTCGAGCGACTCGTCCCGGGACTTCCGCACGAGGATGCTCTCGGGTTCGTAGCCGTTCGCGAGGTAGAACTCATCGACGTAGCCGCCGGCCGACCCGAGCGAGACGCGGCCGTAGCCGGCGTCCGCGGCGGCGTCCTCGAACGCGGCGAGCAGGCGCGACCCGATGCCGCGGCGCGTGTACGCCCGTTCGACGCCGATGCCGGCGAGTTCGGCGCTCGTCTCGCTGCGTTCGCGGCCGAGCGCGAACCCGACCAGGCCGTCCCCGTCGTCGTAGGCGCCCTGGAACAGTTCCGGCGTGGCATCGAACCACGACCGCACCGTCTCGCGGTCGCGGTCGCCGACGCGCTCGCAGAGCAGGTCGTAGACGGCCGCGAAGTCGGCTTCCGGGACGCGACGCACGTCGACCATGCTTGACGTTCCGGCGGGCGCGAGCAAAGGCGTTACTCCAGGTGGTCGCCGAGCGCGCGCTCCATCGCGTCGTCGACGAGGCCTCCGCGCACAAGGTCGGCGACGGCCGCCATCTCGTCGGAGAGCGAGCGGTCGGCGTCGACTGGCGGCGACACCTCGCGGACGACGTCGTACACCGCGTCGGTGCCGTCGGCGTGCGAGAGTCCGTCGTCGAGGAACTCGCTGGCCTGCGCGGCGGCGAGCAGTTCGACGGCGACGACCGTCGTGGTCTTCTCGGCGGCCTCGCGGAACGCGTATGCGCTGCCGGCGCTCATGCTCACGTGGTCTTCCTGGCCGCCCGAGACCGGCGTGTTGTCGACGGCCGGCTGGCCGAGCGACCGGAGGTCGTTGACGAGTGACGCCGCCGTGTACTGGGGAATCATGAGGCCGGAGTGGAGGCCGCTGTCCGGCGCGAGGAACGGCGGCAGGTGTGGCTCCTGGACGTTCGGGTTGAGCATGCGGTCGACGCGGCGCTCGCAGATTGCGGCGAGTTCCGCGAGCGCGCTCGCGGCGTAGTCGAGGCGGAGCGCGAGCGGTTCGCCGTGGAAGTTCCCCCCGGAGAGCACGGCCGCGGTGTCGGTGCCGCTGGCGCGCGGGTCGGCGGACTCGACGGCGAACACGAGCGGATTGTCCGTCGCGGCGTTTAGTTCCGTCTCCACGGCGTCCCGGAGGTGGTCGAGGGCGTCCCTGACCGCGCCGTGGACCTGTGGCAGACAGCGAATCGAGTACGCGTCCTGCACGCGGTCGCAGTTCCGGTGGGACTCCACGATTTCCGACCCCTCGGTGAGGCGCTTGACGTTGCGCGCGCTCGCCACCTGGCCGTCGTGAGGCCTGACGCGGTGAATCGCAGGGTCGCAGTTCGCGGTCGTCGACATCGTCACCTCCGTCGTGAGCGCGCCGGCGGCGTCCGCGGCGCGGAGCGCGCGCTCGGCGTCCAGCAGCGCGAGGGCCGCCAGCCCCGTCGTGAGTTGCGTGCCGTTGATGAGCGCCAGGCCCTCCTTCGCCGCCAGCGTCACGGGGGCGAGGCCCGCGGATTCGAGCGCCTCGCCGCCGCCCATCCGGTCGCCGTCGACGTCCGCGGCGCCTTCGCCAATCAGGACGAGCGCGAGGTGCGCGAGCGGGGCGAGGTCGCCTGACGCGCCCAGACTCCCCCGGGAGGGGACGACTGGATGCACGCCCTCGTTCAGCATGTCGGCGAGCAGGTCGACGACGCGCTCGCGGACGCCCGAGTAGCCCTTCACGAGCGCGTTCAGTCGCGTCAACAGGAG
>JBDGQF010000341.1:0-5365 GCA_042219255.1 Halobacterium sp.
CGCCGTCGGCGGGGACGCCCGGCGCGTTCACGCCGAGTTCGGTGCCGTCGACCTCCAGCACGACGTCGCCGGCCTCGGTCTCGCGGAGGTCGCCCTCGAGGAAGTTCGTGTCCCCGATGAAGTCCGCGACGAACTCCGTCGCCGGCTCCTCGTACACCTCGATGGGGGGCGCAATCTGCTCGATTTCGCCCTCGTTCATCACGGCAATGCGGTCGGCGATGGTGAGCGCTTCCTCCTGGTTGTGCGTGACGTACAGCGTCGTGATGCCGAGGTCGGCCTGCAGCTCCGTGAGTTCGACCTCGAGCTGGTCGCGGAGTTTCTTGTCGAGCGCGCCCAGGGGTTCGTCCATCAGCATCACTTCGGGTTCGATGGCGATGGCGCGCGCGGTGGCGACGCGCTGCTGCTGGCCGCCGGAGAGGTTCTTGGGGTTGCGGTCGGCGAACCCCTGCAGGTCGACCATGTCCAGCACCTCGCTGATTCGGTCGTCAATCTCGTCCTTCTCGAACCCCTGGCGTTTCAGGCCGAATGCGATGTTCTCCCCGACGGTCATGTGGGGGAACAGGGCGTAGTCCTGGAACACCATCCCGGTGTCGCGCTTGTGCGTGGGGACGTGCGTGACGTCGTCGCCGGCCAGCGATATCGTCCCTTCCGTGGGTTTCTCGAAGCCGGCGAGCATCCGTAGCGTCGTCGTCTTCCCCGAGCCGGACGGACCGAGCAGTGCCAGCAGTTCGCCGTCTTTCACCTCGAACGAGACGTCGTTGACCGCTTTCAGGTCACCATACTCCTTCGTAACGCCGTCGTAGCGTATTGCGGTGTCAGTACCGTCGGGAGAGTCCATGTTGCTTGCGAAAATCGTTTAGCTGGGGTTACGAGAAGATTTCGTTCCAGCGCTGCGACCAGTCGCTGCGGTTCTCCCAGATGTACCGGAAGTTGGGGAAAGTGAGCTGGTCGAACTCGTCTGCAGTCGTCGCGCCGAACTCCTGGGCTTTCTGTGCCACAGACGCGTCCTTGTTCGTCACACCGCTGCCCATGTTCGCGGAGACCTTCTCCTGGAACCACACGGAGAGACACTCGTTCGCGTACGCGAGTGCGGGGTCCATGTTGTTCGTGCCGTTCGGGACGGCGACACACTCCGCGAACGGGATGCCGTTGGGCTCCAGCCGGAACAGCGGGTCGATGGGCTGGTCGTTGTTGAACATGTCGTAGACCATGTAGTCCCAGAACAGGTTCAGGGTGTCGACGTTCCCGCTGGCGAGCTGTTGTTTCGCGGACGCGACGCCGCCGTACTCGGTGGAGACGTTCGGCGCGAAGTTCTCTTCGAGCCACTGGAAGCCGGCTTCAACGTCCAGTTCGGAGTTGAAGGAGTTCCCGGTCGCGATGGCCGACGCCATCAGCAGGAGGTACGGGCCGCCCGACCAGGAGAACGGGACGACCGCCGTGGAGTTCGAGTCCTGCATCACGCCGGCGTGCGAGGACGGCGTCGAGTCCCACATCTGGGTGTTGATGACCGGGAGCACTTCCCCGACCTGCCAGGACACGCCCGTGCCGTCGTAGTGAACGAACTTGTCGTAGATGTTCTCGACGTTCGGCACCTTGTCCGCGTGGTCGGTGAGGGACGTGAGCCACTCGTTGCGGGCGGCCTTCTCGATGCCGATGACGTCGGGAATGAGCACGTCCGGCGGGTCGTCCTGGTTGGCCTGCAGCTTCGTGAGCTGCTGGGTGGTGACTGCCGTCGTGGTGTTGATGTTGAGGTTGTACTTCTCCTCGACGCGCGGGATGAGGTACTTCTTGTGGACGGTGGAGATGGCGCCGACGTTCAGCATGACGCTGATTTCCTGGCCGCCGAAGTCCATGCCGCCACCGGACTCGGTGGTCATGTCGTCGCCACCGCCGCCGCTGGATTCGGTCGTCGTGTTCTCGCCGCCACTACCACCGCCGCCGCCCGTCAGACATCCTGCGAGTCCGGTCAGGCCGAGCGCGCTCGCGCCTCCGACCTTCAGGACTTTGCGACGATTGGTGTTCTCAATACCGGTATCTTTGTCTGGCATTGTCTCTCAACCGGTATTACGATAGCCAGCATATAAACTTTGGCTTGGTCAATCCCCCAACACACCCACTCGCTCGCCGACCTACTGCGGTTTCACTCCTGGCGTGTCGGAAAATATTGAGAATCGGGCCTCCGGTGCGCGGAGTTCGCCTGCTCGCGGCCCGCCTGCGCGCCCGCCCGTGGCCGCCAAGGCACCTGTCCGAGACGGCTACCACTTCGGCGCGCGGCGCTCGGTGACCTTCGAGCGCATCTCGCCGACGGCGTCGATGCGCTGCTGGGCCATCTCGTCGGCAATCTCGTTCGTCGGCCGGTCTTGCTGCCGGGAGCGCTGGCCGATTTCGACCATGCGGTCGTAGATGGCGTCAATCATCGCGCGGGCGCGGTCGTGCTGGTACCCGCCCTTCCGCAGGAGGTCGGTGTCGTCGATGGTCCGGCCGGAGTTCGCGAGGTAGTCCGGCGCGTACATGATGCCTTCCTCGTGGAGGCGCTGGCCGTGGCGCTCTGGGTCGTCCAGCTGGTTGTTCGCCGCGCCGCAGACGATGTCGCACTCCAACTGGGGGATGGTGTCGTCGTTGATGACGAACCCGAGCGCCGACGGCGCGAACACGTCGCAGTCGACGCCGTAGACGTCCTCGGGGTCGACCTCGTGGGCGCCGTACTCGTCGACGGCGTGGTCGACGGCCGCCTGGTCTGGGTCGGCGACCGTCACTTTCGCGTCGCGCTCGCGGAGGTACCGGACGATTGCTTCGCCCATGTCGCCGACGCCCTGGACGACGACGTGCAGGTCGCTGACGTCGCGGTCGTCGTACACGAGGTCGGCGCACGCCTCCATCGCGCGCAGCACGCCGAGGCCGCCGCCGTGGTAGCCCTCGGGGTGGTCGAACTGCTCGGGGAGGCCGAGCACGTAGTCGGTCTCCATGTTCATCCAGCGGAGTTCGCGCTCGTTCGTGCCGACGTCGCCGCCGGTGACGAACCGGCCGTCGAAACTGTCGACCATGCGGCCGTACGACCGGTAGAGTTCCTCCGTGTTGTGGTCGTCGTCGTCCACCCAGATGACGGCTTTCGCGCCGCCCATGTTGATGCCGGAGATGGCGTACTTGTACGTCATCGCCTTCGACAGTCGGAGGACGTCCTCGATGGCTTCCGCCTCCGACTCGAACGCGTACCGGCGTGTGCCGCCCGCCGCCGCGCCGAGAGTGGTGTCGTGGATGCCGATGAACCCTCGCAGGCCCGTGGACTCGTCGCGGAACGCCTTCAGTTCGTTGTGCCCGTGCTTCGCTAACTGCTCGGTGATGTCGGCCATCAGGTGTGCCGAGGACGGACGACGACTTAGAGTTTGGGGAGCGCTAACACACGGCAGGAGGACGGTTGGGGAGCCGCTACGCTGCGCTACTCCGAGAACACGCGAAAGAAGAGCGGCAGAGGAGGCGGCGCGCTACTCCGAGGCTTCCTTGCGCGCGCCGATGAACTGGGTCGCGACGGCCGCACCGACCGCCGTGGTCGCGCCGGTCTGGTCGAGCGGCGGCGCGACCTCCATCAGGTCGCCGCCGCGCACGGACTCCTCGCGGCCGAGCTGGTAGACGAGTTCGAGGAGCTGCCACGGCTGGAGGCCGCCCGGACTCGGCGCGCACGTCCCCTCGGCGGCGCCGGCGTCCAGCACGTCGATGTCCACGGAGACGAAGACGGCCTCGGTGCCGTCGGTCGCCGCCTCGAGCGCGCGGTCGACAGCGATGTCGACGCCCTTCTTGTGGACGTCCCGCGCCGTGATGACCTCCGCGCCGATGTCGTGCACCCAGTCGAGGTAGTACTTCGAGTTGTGCCAGCCGGAGAGCCCGAGTTCCACGAAGTTCTCGCCGTCGAGTTGGCCGCTGTCGTCCTCGAGGAGGCGGCGGAACGGCGTGCCCGAGGAGAGTTCGCCGCCGTGGGAGTGCCGGACGTCGTGGTGGGCGTCGACGTTGATGACGCCGACCTGGCCGTCCACGGCGTTCATCATCGCCTTCGCCGTGGGGTAGGTCAGCGAGTGGTCGCCGCCGATGGAGAACGGCACGACGCCGGACTCTGTGACGGCGGTGAGCACGCGCTCGACGCGGTCGTGGGTCTCCGGCACTTCGGTGTGCACGACGTCGACGTCGCCGTAGTCGACGACGTCGATGCCCTCACTGATGTCCACGTCGATTTCTGGGTTGTAACAGGTGCCGTACGTGATGTCGTCGCGGACGCCCTCCGGGCCCAGGCGCGAGCCGCGCGGGCCGGCGACGCAGGCCGTGTCGAAGGGGATGCCGACCAGGCCGACGTCGGCCGACTCGGCCTCGCGCGCGTCAGTGATGATTTCGCCGACGTTCGTGTCGTACTCGTCCTCGACGCCGATGCTGTACCCGGGGTAGGGGGACAGCAGGTCGGCTACCGCTGGCGGGATGACTCCAGGCTGTTCTGCCATGCACGACGCTACCGGCTAGCGACGTAATAGGTGTTGTGTCGCGTGACGACAGTCACTCGACAGGTGTGGCGGCGGGCCGGGGCAAACTACTTACGTGAAGTGGTAGCACACAACACCTGTATGTCGGGACGACTCGCCGGCGAGACAGCCATCGTTACCGGTTCGAGCAGCGGCATCGGAGAACACATCGCTGAACGGTTCGCGCGGGAGGGCGCGAACGTCGTCACGAACTCGCGCTCGCAGGAGCGCGCGGAAGAGACGGCCGAAGCCATCCGCGAGGACGGCGGTGAGGCCGTCGGCGTCGGCGCGGACGTCAGCAACAAGGACGAGGCCGAACACCTCGTCGAGCGCGCGCTCGAAGAGTACGGGCGCGTGGACGTCATGGTGAACAACGCGGGCATCGGCCGCATCGCGCCCGCCCTGGAGATGACCGAAGACGAGTGGCAGGACGTCATCGACGTGAACCTCTCGGGCGTGTTCTTCGGGTCGCAGGCCGCGGGGAAGGCGATGGCCGAGCAGGGCGACGGCGGCCACATCATCAACGTCTCCAGCATCTTCGGCAGCATCGGCGTGCAGGGCCGCGCCCCCTACAACGCCTCGAAGGGCGGCGTCGACAACCTCACGCGGTGTCTCGCCGTCGAACTCGCCGAACACGAGGTGCACGTGAACGCGCTCGCGCCCGGGTTCATCAAGACCCAGTTGGACGAGCAGACCCGCGAGGAGAAAGCCGACGCCGACGACGAGGAGAAAGAGCCGTGGCCGCGGTACGGCTACGACGACCAGGACATCCGGAACCGCGTCCCGCTCGACCGGTTCGGATCCGTCGAGGAGATGGGGAACTGCGCGGTGTTCCTCGCGAGCGGCGACCACTACATGACCGG
>JBDGQF010000107.1:0-5352 GCA_042219255.1 Halobacterium sp.
GCGACCTCGTCACCGAGGAGGTCGAGCGTGCGCGGTCGAACTACCCGGACGTGGAGTTCGAGTCGCGCGTGGAGGCGGACGTCGACGTGGACGCCCGCGTCCGCCTGGCCGTCCGCGAACTGCTCGTGAACGCCGTCGAACACAACGACACTGACGACCCGCGCGTGACCGTCGAAGCTACTGACGGTAGCGACCCGGCGGTCCGCGTCTCGGACAACGGCTCCGGCATCCCCGAGCACGAGCGTCGCGCGCTCGCGGGCGTCGAGGAAGCGCCGCTCCGGCACGGCTCCGGCATCGGCCTCTGGGTCGTCTACTGGCTCACGCGCCAGTTCGGCGCGACAGTCGACACGGAAGACGAGTCCACCGTCGTCGTCCACTTCCCGGACACCGACCACTGACGCGCATGCGGATGCGGACTCGGTCACTGCCGCCGGGGAGGAGGTGCTGGTTCTGCTGATTCCGAGCCTCGCACGGACGGGAGAGCCCTGAGTGTCAATTGTCGGACAGAGAGGCTCCCGAAGAGTCCCTGAGTTTGCAGCGGACTGCGAGAGGGGCAGACCGTCGGTGCGCCGTTCGGGAAAGAGTTAAACGAACACGAGAACTTTGTCAGCAGGAGATGACAGAGACGGCGACGGTCCTCGTCGTCGAGGACGAGCGAGAGCTCGCAGACCTGTTCGCGGACTGGCTGTCCGCCTCCTACGACGTGCGGACGGCGTACAGCGCCGCGGGCGCGCTCGAGGAACTCGACGAAGACGTCGACGTGGTGCTGCTAGACCGTCGACTCCCCGAGCAGTCCGGCGACGAAGTCCTCGAGACAGTCCGCCGGGAGGGCTACGACTGCAAGGTCGCGATGGTGACCGCCGTCGACCCGGACTTCGATACGCTCGAACTCGGGTTCGACGCGTACGTCGTCAAACCCGTCGAGCGCGAAGACCTCGAAGACCTCGTGCGGCGGCTGCTCGCGCGGTCGCTGTACAGCGAGGAAGTCCAGGAGTACTTCGCGCTCGCGTCCAAGCGCGCGACCATCGAGACGACGAAGTCCGACGCGGAACTCGCCGACCACGAACAGTACGAACAGCTCTGCGAGGACGTCGAGGAGATGCGCGCACAGCTCGACCAGCTCGTCACCGAACTCGGTGAGGAGGACTTCCTCGCCGTGTTCCACGACCTGCGCGACGAGGAGACGCCCAGTCCCTGAAGCCGGGCGACCGGGCCAGTCCCCGAGAACCGGCGCCCGAGGCGACCACCTGCGACGGGCGCCCAGTCCAGTCCCTGCCTGGGGCGCGCGAGGCAACGACCTGCGGCCGCGACCGCGGGACGGCGGCGGCCCGGAATCGCGGGACAGGGGACTGGAGCGCGCTGCGAGACGGCGAATCGGCCACAAGGAACAAAAAACCGCGAGGGCGTACCCACCGCTATCCGGACGCAATGGACGAACCGATGGACGTCCTGTTCGTGGGGGAGCACGCGGAGAGACGCGCGTCGGTCGAACGCTCGCTCCCCGAACACGGGCCGCTGGCAGTCCAGAGCGTCCCGGACGCCCCGTCGGCACTCGACGCGCTCTCCGAGTCCGACGTGGAGTGTGTCGCCGTCGAACACAGCGCAACCGGAGACGGCACCGAGGACGGGACTGACGCGCTCCAGGTGCTGCGACTCGTGCGCGACACCGACCCCGCCGTCCCGGTCGTGATTCTCGAAGTCGAGGGCGCGTCGACGGTCGCAAGCGACGCCATCTCGCTGGACGTCGACGAGTACGTCCGCGAGTCCGACGCCGACGACCCATTGGGCATGCTCGCTCGCGCGTGCCGGGACTGCGCGTCCTCGTACCGCGCCGAGCAGGACGTCGCGATGCTGAACGACCTCGCGCGCAACGTCTACGAGCGCGTCACGGACGGGTTCTTCGCGCTCGACCGCGACTGGCGGTTCACGTACGTGAACGACGCCGCCGAGGAGATTCTGGAAGTGGACGCCGACGACGTCGTCGGCGAGAACCTCTGGGACGTCTTCCCGGGCGCCGTCGGCACCGACTTCTACACCGAGTACCACCGCGCGATGGCCGCCCAGGAGCCGGTGACGTTCCGCGAGCACTACCCGCCGCTGGAGAAGACGTTCGAGGTGCGCGCGTTCCCGTCCGAGGACGGCCTCTCCGTGCACTTCCGGACTGTCGTGGACGACCAGGACGCCGAGGTCAGCGACCACCTCCTGGAACTCACCGACCTCCTGTCCTCCGACCTCCTGGCGTCCATCGACGCGCTCCGCGGCGACCTGGAGCGGGCGCGCGCCGCCGCGCTCGAAGAAGACGGCGAGCCACCGGCGGAAATCGAGGACGCGCTCGCGGCCGTCGAACGCATGGAGTCGCTGGTGAACTACTCGATTCGCCTCGCGAGCGAGCGGCCGATGCCCGGCGAACTCCAGACCGACTGACCGCCGGCGCGCGTGGCCTGATGGGGCGGTTCAGCCAATCAGTGATATCTCGTAGTCCGTGAGGTTCTCGTAGCCGTCCTCGGTGACGACGACGATGTCCTCGATGCGGACGCCGCCGACGTCCGGGTCGTAGAGCCCTGGTTCGACGGTGACGACGTGGCCGGGCCGGAGTTCTTCGCCGCCGCGGGACAGCGACGGCTTCTCGTGGACGTCGAGGCCGACGCCGTGGCCCGTCGAGTGAATGAACCCGGTCTCGGTCTCCGGGTCGGTGAAGATTGTGGGGAAGCCGTGGTCGTCGTAGACGTCCACGACGGCCTGGTTCACTTCGGCGCCCGTGACGCCGGGTTCCACCGCGTCGAGCGCGGCTTCCATCGCCTCGTGCGTGACCTCGTACCACTCCTGTTGGGTGGCCGTCGGGTCGCCATTGATGAACGTCCGCGTCATGTCCGAGTGGTACTTCGTCTCCTTGTCCCGCGGGAAGATGTCCACGATGACGAACTCGCCGGCTTCGAGGGGGCCGCTGCCGCGGTCGTGGGGGTCGGCGGCGTCCCGGCCGCACGCGACGATGGTCTCGTCGAGCGCACACCCGTGCCGGAGGAGCTCCACCTCGATGGCTTCCTTCACGTCCTCGCTCGTGAGGACGTCACCGTCGTGGACGAGTTCGCCGTCCTCGTTGACGTCTGCGCCACGAATGAGTTCCTCGGCGCGCGCCATCGCCGCCTCGTTCGCGCGCTGGGCCGTGCGGACGTGCTCGACTTCCTCGTCGGTCTTCGTCGCGCGGATGTCCTCGATGGTGGAGGACGCGACGTCCATCCGGCCGTTCGCGCCGTCCGCCTGGACGTCGACGCCGCCGTCGCGGAGCGCGTCCGCCGCGCCGACCGGGAACTTCGACTGGACGGCCACCGAGTCACAGCCGACGTCATCGAGGAACTCCGTGTGCAGGCGCTCGTAGCCCTCCGCCTGCCCGTACTCCTCGCGCAGCGACTGGTAGTCGTAGTCCGAGAACCGCTTGACGACGTCCGCTCGGCTCTCGGACTGCGCGCGACCGTACTCCAGCGAGGACACGAGCACGGCCGTCTTCTCGGGCGTGTACACCGCGAAGAACGGGTCTGGCGCCGCGAATCCGGTGACGTAGTAGAGGGTGCTGTTCGACGCGTCGTCAAAGAACGCGTAGCCGTCCAGGCCGTTCTCGTCGAGGAACTCGTCCAACCGGTCGAAGTCGGGGTCCATGCACGCGACTGGCGCGGGGGACGGCAAAACGCTACCGTCTCCGGTCGTCTGCGTGGGGTTCGGCGTGCAGCGCGCGGACGCCCCGCGTCGCCCTGGCCGTGGTGCGTGGAAGGCGTGGCCGCCGCCGGAATCCTGATACCGGCCGCCGCCGTCGCCCACCGTATGGACGTCACTATCGCGAACTCCCGCGTGACGGGGACGGCGCGCGCGCCGCCGTCGAAGAGCTACACGCACCGCGCGCTCCTGGCGGCCGGCTACTCTGAGGGCGCGCTCGTCCGGAACCCGCTCGTGAGCGCGGACACCGAGGCGACCGCTCGCGCCGTCGACCGCTTCGACGGCGACACCGTGCGCGTCGACCAGGACTGGGAAGTAGAGGGGTTCCTCGGCGACCCGTCCGTGCCGGCGGACGTCATCGACTGCGCGAACTCCGGGACGACGATGCGCCTCGTCACCGGCACGGCCGCACTCGTCGACGGCACGACCGTACTAACAGGTGACCGGTCGCTGCGCTCGCGCCCCCAGGGGCCGCTGCTGGACGCGCTCGAAGACCTGGGCGCGACGGCGCGGTCGACCCGCGAGAACGGTCAGGCGCCACTGGTCGTGGACGGCCCAGTTGCGGGCGGCCACGTCGAGATTCCCGGCGACGTCTCCTCGCAGTTCATCACGTCCCTGCTGATGATGGGCGCAGTCACCGAGCGCGGCGTCGAAATCGAGTTGACGACCGAGTTGAAGTCCGCGCCGTACGTCGACATCACGCTCGACGTCCTGGACTCGTTCGGCGTCACCGCCGAGGAGCGCCGGAACGGCTACCGCGTCGCTGGCGGCCAGACGTACGAGGCCACGGACGGCGAGTACGACGTCCCCGGCGACTTCTCGTCGGCGTCCTACCTGCTCGCGGCGGGCGCGCTCGCCGGCGACGACGAAGTCGTCGTGGAGGGCGCACACCCGAGCGCGCAGGGCGACGCCGCCATCGTCGACGTCCTCCGGCAGATGGGCGCCGAAGTCGAATGGTACGAGAGCGAGGGCCGCATCTTCGTGCGGCGCGCACGCCTCGACGGCGTCACCGTCTCCGTCGCCGACACCCCAGACCTCCTGCCGACCATCGCCGTGCTCGGCGCCACCGCGGACGGCAGCACGCACATCACGGACGCCGAACACGTCCGCTACAAGGAGACCGACCGCGTCAGTGCGATGGCCGAAGAACTCGAGAAACTCGGCGCGTCCGTCGAGGAACACCGCGACGAACTCGTCGTCCACGGCGAGGACACCGACCTCTCCGGCGCGCGAGTCGACGGCCGCGGCGACCACCGCATCGTGATGTCGCTGGCCGTCGCCGGCCTCGTCGCGGACGGCGAGACGACCATCGAGGGCGCCGAACACGTCGACGTCTCCTTCCCGGACTTCTTCGACGCGCTCGCCGACCTCGGCGCCAGCGTCGACCTGTAGGAACGCGACAGTTTTCAAGCCGGGCCGTGTCAGGCCAGACATGCTCGACGCGGATCTCGCTGCTACTCTCGCGGACGACGGACTCGCGGAGGGGTTCCTCCGGCCGGACTACGACGGGTTCTGTTTCTCGCGCGTTCCGGCGACGGCGGCGTCGTTCGTCGGCGCGGACGTCGGTTCCGGACTGCCCGAGCGCGCGATGGAGGGGGTGGAGACGGACGCCGAGCGCGTGGTGGTCGTGTTCCTGGACTCGCT
>JBDGQF010000153.1:0-5335 GCA_042219255.1 Halobacterium sp.
GACGGGGCGCCGAGCGTCGAGGAGTAGTCAGGCGTTGACCGTACAGCCTTCGACGTAGTCGACGTCGTCGACGGACTCGATGTCCGGGTCGTCGCCGCAGACCGGACAGTCCGGGTTCCGCGCGACCGGCACCGTCTCGAAGGACATGTCGGCGGCGTCGTAGAACAGGAGGCGGCCGGTGAGCAGTTCGCCGTAGTCGAGCAGACCCTTCACGCACTCCGTCGCCTGGATACAGCCCATCGTCCCGGGGAGCACGCCGAGCACGCCCGCGGTCGCGCAGTCCGGAATCATGCCCTCCGGCGGCGCCTCCGGGAACAGGCACCGGTAGCAGGGGCTGTCCGGCGTGACCGTGATGCCCTGGCCCTCGAACCGGTAGATGGCGGCGTGACTGAACGGGATGTCCCGGAGCACGCAGGCGTCGTTGACGAGGTAGCGGGTCGCGAAGTTGTCCGAACAGTCGACGACGAAGTCGACGCCGTCGACGTACTCGGCGACGTTCGACGAGTCCAGGTGGTCGACGTGCGCGCGGACGTCGACGTCCGGATTCAGGTCTTGGACGTACTCGCGGGCGCTCTCGGCCTTCGCGCGGCCGACGTCGGCGTCCGCGTGGATGATTTGGCGCTGGAGGTTCGAGCGCTCGACGTCGTCGTCGTCCACGATGCGGAGCGTGCCGACGCCCGCCGCCGCGAGGTACTGGATGACCGGCGCGCCCAGGCCGCCGGCACCCACCACGAGGACGTCGGAGTCCAGCAGGCGCTTTTGGCCCTCCGGCCCGACGTCGTCCATGATGATGTGCCGCGAGTAGCGGTCTAGTTGCACCGGGTCGAGGTTCAGCCCGGACATACGCGGTGAGACGGCGCGGGCGCGGGTAAGCGTTTTCCCGCCGGCGGATTCCGTGGCCGGGACTCGCGTGTGGAGTCAGAGTGGCGGCCCGGACGCGGCGGCGCTGTCGCTGAAGTGGCCCGCGGCGGCGCTGTCGCTGGCGGCGACGGGTGCAAAAGAACTGTCGGGTACCCCTACCCGGCGCTGGGGTCTTTCAACTCCCACGGTAAATGTCTTGTCAGAGGATTCGGGTGCAGGGCGTGCGCCGACCACGTTCGCGTCCGGCTTTATCTGTCAGTAGTCCGTACAGTGGAGTGATGCTCTCGACAGGCGACTCCGCACCAGTGTTCTCGGCGACAGTCGGCACGAGCGACCACGAGGACTTCAACCTGGGCGACCACCTCGGCGACGGCCCGGTCGTGCTCGCGTTCTTCCCGGGCGCGTTCACGCCACCGTGCACGAACGAGATGGTGGCGTTCCAGGAACGCCTCGACGACTTCGAGGCCGCGGGCGCGACAGTCCTCGGCGTGAGCGCGGACTCGCCGTTCTCCCAGGGCGCGTTCCGCGACGAACACGGCATCGAGTTCACGCTCGTCAGCGACATGGCGGGCGACGCAATCCGCGAGTACGGTCTCGAAATCGACATCCCGGAACTCGGCCTCTACGGCATCGCGAACCGCGCGGTGTACGTGCTCGACGACGACGGCACCGTCGCGTACGCGTGGGTCGCAGACGACCCGACGAACGAACCGGACTACGAGGAAGTGCTTGACGCCGTCGAGTCGGCCTGACGCATCCGCTTGAAGCGTCCGCCTCACGCGTCGGTCTGGCACGTCCGGCACTCCCGGACGGGGCGCCAGTGCGGCCTGGCGAACTGGTTCGGGACGGCGCTTTCCGTGATGGAGGCTGTACTGGGTTTGCATGGCAGCCACCACGCCGACAGGGACTCGCTGCGGGTGCCGCCACCCAGGGGACTGCGTCGGCCGGCGCGCCGGCCGCTACCTCACCGCGGTGTACTGGCTCCGCGACGACGGCGAACGCGTCACCACGGGCGCGGTCAGCGACCGCCTCGGCGTCGCGCCGGCGTCGGTCACGGAGATGTTCGAGCGACTCGCGGCGGACGGTTTCCTCGACTACGAGCAGCACGCCGGCGTCGCGCTCACCGACCGCGGCGGCAGGGTCGCCAGCGAACTGGCGTGGCGGCAGTGCGTCGTCCGCACGTTCTTCGCGGCGGAACTCGGCCTGGAGAGCGACGCGCGCCGCGGCTACCGCGTCGGGTACGCGCTCCCGGGCGACGGCGTCGAGGAACTGCGGCGCCTGGTCGACCACGCGGCCGCCGACTGCTGTCGCGGCGACGCGAGCGGGGACTGTCGCTGCGCGGCAATCGCGGAGTGACGCGCGATGACTGACCTCGAAGTCCACGACGTGCCGGCGGCGGTCGACCGCGACGAGTGGCGACTCCGCGTGACCGGAGCGGTCGACGCGCCGACAGCCTTCGACCGCGGCGACCTCGAATCGCTCCCGGCGGAGACGTACACCGCGGACTTCGCGTGCGTCGAGGGCTGGGTCGCAGAAGACCTCGCGTGGCGCGGCGTCCGCGTCCGCGACCTCCTCTCGCAGGCGGGGCCGACGGGCGCGGCGAGTCACGCGCTCGTCCACGCGATGGACGGCGAGTACGCGTGCTCGTTCCCGCTCGACCGGCTCGCGGACGCCGTGCTCGCGGTCGGCCTGGACGGCGACCCGCTCCCCGTCGAGCACGGCGGGCCGGCGCGACTCGTGCCGACCGGCGACGCGGACTGCTGGGAGAGCGTGAAGTGGGTCGACCGCGTCGACGTCCGCGAGTCGCGGCCCGACGACGAGGACACGGCCGAGTCCATCGCGCTGTCCCGCGTCGAGTGAGCGGCGAACACGTTCGGCTTTGCCCCTATTCGGCCGGCAGTGTTCGGTCGACGTATGGCGCAAATCGACGTCCGCGACACCGACCGCGAGCAGCGACGCGACCGCGTGTTCGACGCGCTGGACGCTCTCGACGACGGAGCGACGGCCGTCATCACCGCCGACCGCGACCCCCATCCAGTCCTGTGCCAGTACGCGATTACGCGCGGCGCCGCCCTCGACCGGGAGTACGAGCAGACCGGCGACGACTGGCGCGTCCGCGTCACGAACGCCGGCGACCGCGACGGCAGTGAGCCGTTCGCGTTCGACGTCCGGAACATGCCGCCGTCGCGCCGCCACGCCGTCCTCACCGACACGTTCGACCTGCTCGAACCTGGCGAGTCGTTCGTGCTCGTGAACGACCACGACCCGGAACCCCTCTACCACGAACTCCGGTCGACGCACGGCGACGTCGTCGGCTGGTCGTACGGAGCGCGGGACGCCGGCGAGTGGCGCGTCGAGATAGCGAAGACCGGCGAGTCCGCCGCCGTCGACGACGGCGCCGCGGCGACGTTCGACGTGCGCGAGATTCCGAAGCCCAAGCGCCACGAGACCGTCCACCACCGGTACGCGAACCTCCGGGACGGCGAGGCCCTAGACGTGATTGCGCCCCACGAACCCACGCCGCTGCACGAGGAGTTCCGCCAGCAGTACGGCGACGACTTCGAGTGGGACGTCCTGGAACGCGACCCCTCGGCGGTACGCGTCCGCATCACGAAACAGGTGGGGACGGGCGGCGAGAACGGCGGCGAGAGTGGGGACAGCAGCGACACCGGCGAGAGTGGGGACAGCAGCGACACCGGCGAGGACGTGACGGTCGTCGAGGAACTGGACGTCCGCGACCGGCCGCCGGCGCAGCGCCACGAAGCCATCTTCGACGCCTACGACGCCCTCGACGCCGGCGAAGGGTTCGTGCTCGTCAACGACCACGACCCGAAGCCCCTCTACCACCAGTTCGAGGCCGAAGCGGGCCCCGAGTTCCACTGGGCGTACCGCGCCCGCGACCCCGGCGAGTTCCGCGTGCTCGTCGCGAAAACGGAGACGGCGTCGACGGACGGCGTCGGCGCAGAGGACGTGGACGCGCCGTTCTAGGCCGCTTCAGTACTCACTCGGGTCCCGTGGCGTGTGTCGAGAACGCGCGCCGCGACCGGGGCGTGTCTGGTGCTACCCGTAACCCTCGCAGTGGACGTACGTCTGCGGGACGCCGAGGCGGAGCACTGCCGTCTCGAGGCTGTACACCATCGCGTTGATGCCGCAGGCGTACACTTCCAGTTCGTGCGGGTCGATGCGCGCGTCCGTGTCCACGGCGGGCCTGTCGCCGAGCAACTCGGCGGTGTGGCGGCCGAACGCGGCGTCGTCGAGCGCGCGCTCGTCGACGTACTTCAGCATCGCGTCCTGGATGTAGTCGGTCTCGCCGTCCCACGCGGACAGCCAGGGCTCGCGGGACAGACACGGCACGTAGTGGAAGTTCTCGTGGGCGGCGTCCAGTGCCCGGAAGTCGTCGTGGTACGGCAGGTCGTCGCGCCACGCCGCGCCGAGGAACAGCCAGACGTCGCGCTGCTCGCCGTCGAACTCGTCGCGGCCCTCCTCGAACGTGTAGTCGAGCATACTCTTCATGGGGGCGACGCCGGTGCCCGTCGCGAGGAACACCACGTCGCGCTCGGAGGGGTTCTCGAGGAGGAGGTGGCCGTTCGGTCCGCGGACGGCGAGCCGGTCGCCCACGGAGAGCTCCTCGCAGAGCCGCGGCGACAGGCGGCCGTCCGGGACGCGGCGCACGCAGAGTTCGGTGTCTGAGCGGTTCGGCGAACTCGCGATGGAGTACGCGCGCGTCCGGTCGCCGTACCGAATCGAGAGGTACTGGCCGGCCGCGAAGTCGATGGGGCGGTCGGTCTCGAAGGCGATTCTCGTGAGCGCGGGTTTCGCGCGCTGGAAGCGGTCGCGGAACGCGCCGACCTGGGGCGCCAGCCGCCTGCTCGCGCCGGTCGCCGCGCGGAACACCGCGTCCCAGTCAATGTCGCCGTCCAGGTCGACGTCGTCCTCGAACCCGTGGGTCGCCGCCAGGTCGCGCAGTCGCTGTCGGATTTCCGGTCGCCGGTCGCGGTCGAGGGCCTCGACCTCCGTGACTGTCGCCGACCGCGAGACGAGCGGCAGGGACTGGGCGTGTTCGTGTTGGGCGTCGTGTTCGCGCACTGTCGTACACCGTCCACGTCGCCACGGTATCTCAATGTTCGCACTGACAGTCCCGTGGCCCGGACGCCGGTTTGTCGGCAACCCCGTCCGCCGTGCAGGAGGACTAAACCCGTGGCGGGAATCCAGCCAGTATGCGGAGTTTCACGGTCACACGTATCTGGGACATCCCCATCCGAGTCAACACGTCGCTGCTCGTCTTCCTTCCGATTCTCGCGTGGCTCATCGGGAGCGGGCAGCAAATCGAGCTGTACGCCGGGTTCATCGAGGGCCTGACTGGGGTCGGCTTCGACCTCGACACCCTCCGGGCGGGCAGCACGCCGTGGGTCATCGGCGTCACCGCCGCCGTCGGCCTGTTCGTGAGCGTGACGCTGCACGAACTCGGGCACTC
>JBDGQF010000323.1:0-5309 GCA_042219255.1 Halobacterium sp.
AGCTGTTCGACTTCGTCGACGAGTTCATCGGCGAGGGCATCCCGTTCAAGGCGCTGACCGACCAGCGCATGTGGACCGACCGGCTCCAGCAGTACATCTCCGCCGTGGAGGCCCTGGAGAACGACGAGAACATCGACGGCCTGCAGGCGCGGCGCCTGATGGACATGCTCCAGGACTCGGCGTTCGGCACGCGCGAGCGCAACGACCTCCGCGAGGCCATCGACGAGGCGCAGGGCGAGGACACCGACCTCACGGAACTGACGTTCACCGCGGACTTCATCCGCGACTACGTGCCGTTCGTGCCGGGGCCGTCGGCGGCCGCGGACATGCTCCGGAAGGTCACGCGCTACCAGCGCCGCAGCATCGACGCGTACTTCCAGGGCGACTACCGCGGCATGGACCCCGACCGCGTGCGCGTCGGCACCATCCACTCCGCGAAGGGCCGCGAGGCCGACCACGTGTTCGTCTCCACGGACCTGACGGAGAAGGTCGTCGAGCAGATGGCGGCGACGGCCGACCCCGAGGACATCCCGGAGGGCGTGGAGTTCACGAGCAAGACGAGTCCCGTCCCGATTCTGACGGACAACGAGCGCCGCGTGTTCTACGTCGGCATGAGTCGTGCGCGCGAGCGCCTCGTGCTCCTCCAGAACCTCATCGGCGGCGCGCCGACGCTGCCCATCGACGTCCTGCTGTACGGCAAGCAGACCGGCAAGACGCTCGAGGAGGCGCTGGAAGGCGACACGCCCGTCCAGATTCCGTGAATGCGGGCGGCGGTCTTCGACGGCGCGCTCGCTGACGCGGGCGCTGACGCGTTCGTTTTCGTCGGCCCGGCCGGCGACCCGCTGGTGCGCTACGTGAGCGGTGCGTCCCTGCCGTGTCGCGCGGCCGTCGTGTACGGTGGCCGGGTCGCCGTCGTGCCGGAGCGACCGCTCCCCGAGCGCGTGGCCGTCCGCGACGACGTCACTGTGCTCGACCCGGAGGCGACGCCAGCACAGCGCCTCCCAGGCCTGGTCGCGGACTCGGTGCTCACGCCGCGAGACGTCCCGCACGACGCCGCGCTCTACCTGGAGAACGACGGCGTCGAGGTGTCCTCTACTGACGCCCACTTGCGCGCCAGGAGTCGGAAGACCGACAGCGAGCGCGCGGCAGTCCGGGACGCGCAGGCGGTCGCCGAGCGCGGGATGGCGGCGGCCGCGGCGCTGTTGGCGTCGGCGGACGGCGACACGTTGGCGGACGAGGACGGCGAGGTGACGGCCGAGCGCGTGCGCCGCACGGCGAACGCGGCGATGGCCGAGGCCGGCGCGACCCCGGAGACGGTCGTCGGCGCTGACGGCGCGCTCGCGGCGAGCGAGCCAGTCCCGGTGCGCGTGACGCCGCGGGTCGACGGCTACCAAGGCTTCCTCGCGCGGACGTTCGTCGCGGACAGCGACGGCGGGTGGGAGCGCCGCGCGACGCTGGCGTCCGAGTACGCCGTCGACGCCGCAATCGACGTCGTGGACGTCGGCGAGACCACCGCGACAGCGGCGGCCGAGGAGGCGACGGCGGAACTCGGTTCGTACGGTTTCCCGCCGACCGCAGGCAGGGGGCGCGTCCACGGCGTCGGTCTGGAAGCGCGCGAGCGGCCCGCTGGCGACGACGTAATCGAGACAGGTTCGGTGCTGGCGGTGCGCGCGGAACTGGACGACGACCACCCCGTGTGGGTCGCCGACCTCGCCGTCGCGACCGCGGACGGCGTCGAGCGCGTCGGCGACTTCCCGCGGTCGGTCGTGCCGAGAACGGACTACTGATTCTCGTCGTCTGGCTCCTCGACGACGGCGTCTGCGGCTTTCTGCGCGGCGAGAATAGGGACGTCCGTGGGGAGCGTGAGGTAGTGTTCGGCGCCAAGGATGGCGGCGGCGAACCCGAGGAACACCCAGCCGACGGGGTCGCCGCGGGCGAGCGTCTCGACGCCGTAGAGGGCGGCCGGCGTGGCGAACGCCACGGCGACGGCCAGCGAGACGGTGTCGAGTAGTTTCACGGGCGGACGTGGGCGCCGCAGGGACAAAAGGCCGTCCGTCGTCGGCGCGGCGCGCCCGAAACCACAGCGTTTTCGTTACGAGTCACGAATCTGTGAGCGTGTTCACCGGAATTGTCGAGGAGACGGGCACAGTCGAGCGCGTCGTCGACGAACCAGACGGCCGCCGTCTCCGCGTCGAAACGGGCGACCTGAGCGGGTTCTCGCACGGCGACAGCATCAGCGTCAGCGGCGTCTGCCTCACCGTCGAAGAGCACGGCGACAACTGGTTTTCGGCGTTCACCGCGACGGAGACCCTGGAGAAGACGACCCTCGACGGCGTGCGCGAGGGCGACGAGGTCAACGTCGAGCGCGCGCTCCCCGCGGACGGCCGCCTCGACGGCCACATCGTCCAGGGCCACGTCGACACCACGACCGAAGTCGTCGACGTCGAGCAGGTCGGCGAGGACTGGACGTTCACGTTCGCGCTCCCGGACGGCCACGAGCGGTACGTCGCCCAGAAGGGGTCGATTACGCTTGACGGCATCAGCCTCACTGTCGCCGACGTCGACGACGCTCCGGACGACGAGTCCGGAGGCAGTCAGACGCCGTCTGACTCGCAGGACGGCACGTTCTCCGTCGCCGTCGTCCCCACGACGTACGACCTCACGACGCTCTCCGAGAAACAGCCGGGCGACCGCGTGAACGTCGAAGTCGACGTCGTCGCGAAGTACGTCGAACGCCTCGACACCTACTGACGCGCGCTCGGCGACACTGTCAGCGGTCGCGCCAGTCGACGTCGTCGCCGCGCCCATCGTCCACCGATTCTCGGTCGACGTCCTCCACGGCGCTCTGGGCCGTCTCGTCGCCGCCTCGGTCACCTGCCGCGTTCTCGTCCTCGTTCTCCTCCGTCTCGTCGCCGTCGTCCTCGTGCGGTGGCTCGTACACGTCCGCGGCGCCGGACTGCTCGAACGCGGTGCGGTACCGGACGAGTTTCCGGTACAGCACGTAGAACAGCGTCCCGTCGTAGACGAGCACGAACCCGATGAACACCAGGCCCTGGGCGATACCGAGGACTTCAGTCAGGCCGCCGAGGTTCGTGACGACCGTGTTGTAGACGGCGTGGATGACGGCCGCGATGACCAGCCCCTTCACGACGATTGGGCCGGCGTCCTCGGGGTTGAACTTCGCGAGGCCGAGGTAGTAGCCGGCGAACGCCGAGTAGATGACGTGGCCGGGGCCGGCGAGCGTGCGCACGGCCGCCGTCTGGAGGCCGACGCCCAGGGCGCCCGCGCCGCCGGCGGCCTGGGACGCGAGGACGACTTCGCGGGCGATGTAGATGGCGTTCTCGATGGTCGCGAACCCGAGACCCGCCACGGCGCCGTACACCGCGCCGTCGACGACGGCGTCGAAGCGGTCGCTCCGGAACGCGTACAGCCGTATCGCGAGCCACTTCACCGTCTCCTCGACGGGGCCGACGACGAGGAAGTAGTAGAGTGCGGGCGCCAGGAACGCCAGCCACAGCGGCGCGCCCTCGGTGACCGACCCGAGGAAGAACCCCGAGAACACGCTGTTCAGGACGGCGGCGAACCCGGCGAACAGGAACCCCAGCGAGAACGTCACCACGAGCAGTTCCAGCGGTTCGCGTTTCGTGACGTCTGCTTTCCAGACGAACGCCGCCATCCCGAGCGCGGGGACGACCGACAGCAGGACGTAGAAGCCGACGGCCGGCCGGTCGATGAACACGAGACCGAACGCCGCCACGAACTGCGCGACCACGATGAGGACGGCGAGCGCGACGACTGACGCGCGCGCCGTCGTGACGATGCCGCCGTACAGCCACGCCGAGAACCGGTCGAGCGACGTCCGGGGCTCCCAGGTCGCGACGTCGTAGAGGTCGACGTCGTCGGCGCTCGCGCGCTGCACCGGGTCGTCGTCTGCGGACATTGCCAGGCGTTTGTCCGGCCGGGTCCTTGAGTGTGTCCGCAGCGACACCGAACATCCTTATATGACACTTAGTCCCTAAAGGGGTACGCTTAACCACGGCCCGCGGCCTCCGGTAGCGTATGCCATACAGTCCGAGTCGCGGCCTGCTGTACTCCGCGCCGCCAGCACACGACGAGCGACGAACAGACGACGGACCCGCAACCGACGCCACCAACGACGCGACCGCCGACGCCCAAGCAGACGTGAACGCCGACGCTGACGAGGGCGCCACGCCGACCCCCGCGGACGACTGACGGCAACGAGCTTTCTCGCGACGCTGCTCTGTCGAGTCTCGACGCCGAGTCCTGAAGGACGACTGCTGTCCGGGACGGGGCGGCAACGCTCAAAACCCCGCGCGCCGAACGGGTGGGTATGCTCTTCGACCAGCGGACCCGGGCCGCGCTCCGGGACGCCGGCCTCACGCAGGACGACATCAGCGACGTCGAACAGGCGGTCACCGAGCAGGCGCGCGAGGACGCACGACGGGTCGAGGCCTTCTTCGACGGTCTCGACACCGTCTACTCCGACATGGACCGGACGCACTCCGTCGCGGACTACCCCGAACACGACCTCGACTACGTCGACCTGTTCACGCACAGTGAGGACATCAGGGGGTTCGTGCGCTTCGACACCTGGGGCGCGTACGTCGAAGGCGCGCGTGTGCTACAGTCGGAGAGCGGGCACCCGGTCGTCGTCGAACTGACGCTCGGGCCGACCGTCCACGACCGCGTGCGGTTCGCCGCCGAGCGGGGCCGCCTGGAATGACCCGGGTGCGCGTCCGCGGCATCTACAGCACCGCGCTCACGCAGTACCTCCTGGACGCGGACTTCGACGTGGTGGACGCGTCGCCGCCGATACGGGAGCGCTTCGATGCCGACTTCGAGACGGCGCCCCACGACGTCGACGTCTGGATGACGCCCGACCGGCAGGGCGTCGGCGTCGCCGGCGACCCGGACGCCGTCGACGGCGTCCTGGACGTGGTCGGTGACGCCGGCCTGGACACGTTCACGTGGCCCGACCGAGCGGCCCGCGGCGCGGTGTTCAACGCCGTCGTCGAGCGCACCGTCGGCGGCGGTGCGGTCGTCGCGCTGTCCAGCGACCACGAGGGCTATCTGCCGTTCGAGGACGCCGACTGGCACGTCGAGGAGGGCGACCACCTCCGCGTGCAAGTGCACGAACCGAACCCGTGGTGGGGACGCGACCGCCCCGTCGTCAGCACGGAACTGCGCGCCATCGGCGGCCTCGCCAGCCTCGACCGGGGCGTGGACGCGCTCGTCTCCGGGACGCCGGACGGCTCCGGCGACCACGAACTCGCGCGCACCACTGAACT
>JBDGQF010000089.1:0-5309 GCA_042219255.1 Halobacterium sp.
CTGTTCGGGACGATGGGCGCGGTCATCCGGATGCGCGGCCAGATTCCCGACCGGAAGGCGTTATTCGACATCGGCGCCGCCGGCCCGCTCGCCGGCCTCGTCGCCGCAATCGTCGTCTCCGCGGTCGGTCTCGTGCTGCCGCCCGTCTCTGTGCCGCCTGAAATCGTCAACTCCGCGTCCGCCGTCGAAGTCCAGTTCGGCTACCCGCCACTGCTGCAGGCCGTCGCCGCCGTCCTCGGCGAGCCGCTGGCCTACGACAGCGCCACGCAGTCCATCAACCCAGTCGTGATGGGCGGCTGGATTGGGATGTTCATCACGTTCCTGAACCTCATCCCGGTCGGCCAACTCGACGGCGGCCACATCCTCCGGTCGCTCGTCGGCGAGCACGCCGACCGCGTCGCGCCGCTCGTCCCGACGGCGCTGTTCGCGCTCGCCGGCTACCAGTGGCTCGTCGCGGACGCCGGCAACGCCGCCGGCATCTGGGTGCTGTGGGGTGTCCTCGCCACCGTCGTCTCGTTCGCCGGCGGCGTCGACCCCGTGGACGACCGGCCGCTCGACCGCCGCCGCGTCGCCGTCGGCGTGCTCACGTTCGTCCTCGGCGCGCTCTGCTTCATGCCCGTCCCCATCCAGATTGCGGGCTGAAAACAGGGTTTCAGTGCGTCCAGCCGCGGTCTGCTAGCTGTTCTCCGTCGAGCGTCACGCCTGACTCCGTGACCTCGCCGACGACGGAGAGCGCCACGTCCGACGCGTCCCTGGCGGCCGCCACGGCCTGCTCGGGCAGCGTCGCGACGAGTTCGAAGTCCTCGCCGTACGCCACCGCCGCGTCCAGCGGATCGTCGACGAGTTCCGGGAGGCCGTCGACCACCGGGACGCTGTCGCCGTCCACGGCGAACCCGCAGTCGCTGGCCTCGGCTAGCTGGTGGAGCGAGCGCGCGAGCCCGTCGCTGGAGTCCATCATCGCCGTCGCGTCGTCGGCGAGCGCGCGCCCTGCCGCAGTCCGGGGCGAGAACCGGAACAGCTCGTTCGCGCGCTCTACGGCACCACGCTCGAAGTACGCCATCGCCGCCGCAGTCCGCCCGAGTTCGCCCGTAACGACCAGCTTTTCGCCAGGCTCGGCGCCACTGCGCCACACCGGCTCCTCGACGTCGCCGATTGCGGCCGTCGCCACCGTGAACTCGTCGTGACCGTCCAGGTCGCCGCCGACGTACTCCGCGCCAGCGCCCTCACAGACGTCCAGCGCGCCCGCCACGAACGCCGTCAGTTCCTCCTCCTCGAAGTCGGGCGCGCCGTACACGGCCACCGCCGCCGTCGCGTCCGCGCCCATCGCGGCGACGTCCGACAGCGACGCGCCGACCGCCCGCCAGCCAGCCGTGTACCGCGTCGTCCCCGCCGGAAAGTCGGTGTCGTCGTGGAGCATGTCGATGGTGAACGCCGTCCCGTCCACGACTGCCGCGTCGTCGCCCGCGCCCGCGACCAGCCCGCCGACCACGTCCAGGGCCGCCCGTTCGTTCATGCCCCGGGGTTCGCTCCGCCAGCCTATAACGGCGTGGATACGCACCATTCCAGTGGGGCGCACTCGCTTGGCGCCGCCCTGCGCCCGCCGCGACGCGGGCGCTACACACCGCACAGCTCCCTAACGATGGCTTTAAACGAATCCGACGTGAAATCCGGGCAATGGCAACCCTCTACGACGCCCCCGCGGACGAGCTCGTCGACGAGCTCGCCGAGGAACTCGACGACCGACTGGACGAACCCGACTGGGCCAAGTTCGCGAAGACCGGCGCCGGCCGCGAACTCCCGCCCGAGCAGGACGACTTCTGGGCGACCCGCGCCGCCAGCCTCCTGCGCAAGGTCGCCATCGACGGCCCCATCGGCGTGAAGCGCCTCGCGACCGCGTACGGCGACACCACCGACGGCTCGAACCGGTACGCCGTCGCGCCCGCGAAGAGCACGTCGTCCTCGCGGAACATCGTCCGCACCGCGCTCCAGCAGCTCGAGGACGAAGGCCTCGTCGAACAGCAGCACGACCACGGCCGCGTCGTCACCGCCGAAGGCCGCAGCCTCCTCGACGAGACCGCAAGCGACGTCATCGAACAGCTCGACCGCCCGGAACTCGAACGCTACGCGTAACCGTCCGGCCGCATTCTCGCTGTCTCCCCCGGTCGCCAGCCGCCGTGCTACCGCCGTGTTGCGTTACAATTAACCGGATTCACCGCCTAGTGACGATACCATGAGTGGGAGCCCCGACGACGACCGGCTCGAAGAACTCCGACAGCAGAAGAAAGAACAGCTCAAGCAGCGCAAACAGCAGGGCAGCGACCGCGAGGCCGCCCAGCAAGCCCAGCGCGAACAGGTCGAACAACAGAAGCAGGCGCTGTTGAAACAGCACCTCACTGACGGCGCGCGCAAGCGCCTGAACACCGTGAAGATGAGCAAGCCGGAGTTCGCCGAGAAGGCCGAACAGCAGATTCTCGCGCTCGCGCAGTCCGGCCGCCTCCAAGACAAAATCGACGAGGAGCAGATGAAGGAACTGCTCCGCGAACTCAAACCCGACGACCAGAGCTACAACGTCCGCCGCCGGTAGTCGATGCAGCTGGGCTTGCTCTACAGCGGCGGCAAGGACTCCACGCTCGCGGCGCTCGTCCTCGAGCGGTTCTACGACGTCACGCTCGTCACCGCGCACTTCGGCATCACCGACGAGTGCGAGCACGCGCGCCGCGCCGCCGACGCCGCCGGCTTCGAGTTCACCGCGCTCGAACTCGACCGCGAAGTAGCGGAGGACGCCGTCGAGAAGATGCGCGAAGACGGCTACCCCCGTAACGGCATCCAGCACGTCCACGAGCACGCGCTGGAAGCGGTCGCCGACCTCGAGTTCGACGCCATCGCGGACGGCACGCGCCGCGACGACCGCGTCCCCACGGTGTCTCGCGCGCAAGCACAGAGCCTCGAAGACCGCCACGGCGTCGACTACCTCTCGCCGCTCGTCGGGTTCGGCCGGAGCGCCGTCGACAGCCTCGTCGAAGCCGAACTCGACGTCGAGACCGGCCCGAGCGAGGAGATTCCGCGCGCCGACTACGAAGCGGAACTGCGCGCAGTGCTCGCCGCCGAGTACGGCGAGGACGCCATCCGCGACGTGTTCCCCGACCACGACCAGACGTACGTCCACGGCCTCCGCGAGTAAGCGGCCGGCGACTCCCGGGCTGCCGTAATCGAATCACTCTTCTCCGGCCGCCGGTTCCGTCAGCGTGATGCAGACTGGGTTGGTGTACGCGCTCGTCGCCGCGGGCATCTGGGGCGCGTGGCTGTTCGCACTGAAACGCTTCTTCGACGGCGTCCACGCCGCCGTCCTCACGCTGTTCGTGAACTGTTCGGCCATCCTCTGGTACCTCCCGTTCGCGTACGCCACCGGCGGCACCGGCTTCCCGGCGTTCCCGTCCCTGGACGCGACGGCAATCGCCGTGTTCGCCGCGACAGTCCTGCTCGGCGGCGCCGGGTTCATCGTCTCCGTGTACGCGCTCGGCGTCGGCGACGTCTCCTACGTCGCCCCAATCGCGAAAATCGTGCCCGTGTTCGTCGTCCCCATCGAAGTCCTCGCGCTGCACGCGCGCCTCGAACCCACCGCCGTCGCCGGCATCGCCGTCGCCACCACCGCAGTCTACCTCGCGAACTACGAGGGCGGCAGCCTCCTCGCGCCGTTCCGCCGCGCCGTCCACTCCCGGCCCGCACAGTTCGCGCTCCTGTCCGCGATGCTGTACGCCGGCAGCGACATCGGCCGCCGCCTCGTCCTCGGCGACTACACGTTCCCCACCCGGCTCTGGGTGCCCGTCTTCCTCGCCGGCATCGCGCTCGGCGTCCTCCCGCTCGCGCTCCGCCGCTGGCCCGAGGGCGGCGTCCGCCCCTGGCTCCCCGTGTTCGCCGTCGCCGGCTCCGGCGTCGCCGTCGGCGAACACGTCACCGCGCTCGCGTTCGCCAGCGCCCCCGCCAGCATCGTCTCCACGCTCGTCAACGCCCAAGCCATCGTCGCTGTCCTTCTGGGTTGCGTCCTCCTCAGCGAACCCGGCCTCCGCCGCCGCCTCGCCGCCGCGTGTCTGGCGGTTGTGGGTGTCGGGCTGATTGCTGTTTGAGGGCTGCGTAGCCGCGGACGCTACCTCTGACTCTGACGCCTCGAAAGCCCCGAGGCTGTGGACTCGGTGCGCTCGCTGCGCGCGCTCCATACGGTCGCGTGCTTGCGTCGCGCGCCGTCGTCCACAGCCTCGCCCCTTTCAGTCCGCCCATACCGCAGCCGGCTGGCCAACCGCTGGCGGGCGGACTGAAAGGGGCGAGGCGCTCGCGTTCAGGTGGTCGTCTCGCGACGCGAGCACCGCAGGGAGCGAAGCGACCGAGGAGCGCGGCGAGCGAGCGACCGCGAGCGCCTCGGGGCTTTCGAGGAGGCGTTCGAACCGAGTCCAAGAGCCCGTCCACGTACAGCAGGAACTGGGAACGAAAGCATTGAAGCGCGCGTCGGGCGAACGTCGCGGTATGTACGACCGATTGAAGGGGTTTCGTGATTTCTACCCCGAGGACATGGGGCCGCGCCGTGAGGCGATGGACGCCCTGGAGGATTCTGCGCGACGGTACGGGTTCCGGGAGATCGGGACGCCGGCGCTGGAGTCGACGCAGATGTACGTGGACAAGTCCGGTGAGGGTATCGTGGACGAGCTGTACTCGTTCACCGACCAGGGCGGCCGGGACGTGGCGCTGACGCCGGAGTTGACGCCGACGGTGGCGCGCATGGTGGTGGCGAAACAGCAGGAGCTGTCGAAGCCCATCAAGTGGTATTCGACGCGCGCGTTCTGGCGGTACGAGGAACCCCAGCAGGGGCGTTTCCGGGAGTTCTACCAGACGAACGTGGACATCTTCGGGTCGAGCGACCCTCGCGCTGACGCCGAAGTGCTCGCCGTGGCGGCGGACGGCTTGACGAGTCTCGGCTTGACGGGCGACGACTTCGAGTTCCGCGTGTCGCACCGGGACATCCTCGGCGGCCTGTTGAACGCGTTCGACGCGGACGTCGACACCGAGGAAGCAATCCGCACCGTGGACAAGCGCGAGAAAATCGAGCGCGCGGAGTACCTCGACGGCCTCGCCGAAGCGGGGCTGTCCTACGACCAGGCCGAGCAGTTCGACGACCTGCTGTCCGGCGACGACCTGGACGCGCTCACGGAGTTCGCGCAGACCGAGCGCGTCGACGACGCCGTCCAGAACCTCCGCGACGTCCTCGAAGCCGCCGAACACCTCGGCGTGCGCGAGTACTGCGACGTCTCCTTGACGAC
>JBDGQF010000074.1:0-5280 GCA_042219255.1 Halobacterium sp.
CCCAGAACGTCTTCACGATGCGCAGCGTGTTCTGGGTGACCGGCTCGGAGAAGTCGCCGCCCGGCGGGCTGACCGCGCCCACGACGGACACCGACCCCTCTTCGTCGTTCAGCGTGGTGTAGAGGCCGGCGCGCTCGTAGAACTGCGCGAGGCGCGCGGCGAGGTACGCCGGGTAGCCTTCCTCGCCCGGCATCTCTTCGAGGCGCGAGGAAATCTCGCGCATCGCCTCCGCCCACCGCGACGTCGAGTCCGCCATCAGCGCGACGTCGTACCCCATGTCGCGGTAGTACTCCGCGATGGTGATGCCCGTGTAGATGCAGGACTCGCGGGCCGCCACCGGCATGTTCGACGTGTTCGCGATGAGGCACGTCCGCGCCATCAGCGGGTTCCCGGTCTGGGGGTCTTCCAGCTCCGGGAAGTCCTCGATGACTTCCGTCATCTCGTTGCCGCGCTCACCGCAGCCGATGTAGACGACGATGTCCGCGTCAGACCACTTCGCCAGCTGCTGCTGGGTGACGGTCTTCCCGGAGCCGAACGGCCCCGGAATCGCGGCCGTCCCGCCCTTCGCGAGCGGGAACAGGCCGTCCTGGATGCGCTGGCCCGTCACGAGCGGCGTCTTCGGCGTGTGCTTGTCCTCGGTCGGGCGCGCACGCCGCACCGGCCACTCCTGGCGCATCGCGATTTCCTCGCCGCTGTCCAGGACGACGACCGGTTCGTCGACCGTGTGCTCGCCGGCGTGCACGTCGGTGACCTCGCCGCCGTCGCTGCGCGGCGGGACGAGTACCTTGTGCTCGATGCTGATGGTCTCCTCGACGGTGCCGAGGACGTCGCCCGCCTCGACTTCGTCGCCTTCCTCGACGACGGGGTCGAAGTCCCACTCCTTCTCGAGGTCGATGCCGGGCGCGTCGACGCCGCGGTCGAGGAACGACCCCATCTCTTCCTCGAGGACGTCCAGCGGGCGCTGGACGCCGTCGTAGATGGAGTCCAGCATCCCCGGGCCGAGGTCGACGGTGAGCGGTTCGCCCGTGTTGTCGACGGGTTCGCCCGGGCTGATGCCGGAGGTCTCCTCGTACACCTGGATGGTGGTGATTTCGTCTTCGATTTCGATGACCTCGCCCATCAGGCCTTCGTCGCCGACGTAGACGACGTCGTTCATCTGGGCGTCGAGGCCCGTGGCGGTCACGACCGGACCGCTCACGCTCTCGATTTCGCCGGAGTCTGTGATTGTCTCTGCTTGACTCATTCGTTGTCCTCGTCCTCCGCCATCAGGTCGATGCCGATGGCGCGCTTGATTTGGTCGCGCAGTCCGCTCCCACCGGCGGCGCCCCCGCCGATGGTCACGAACGTCGGCTCTACGCTCGTCTCGACGGACTCCCGGACCTGCCGGGAGAGCGCGTCGAGGTCGTCGTCGTGCATCACCGCGATGCCGACGTCGTCGTCCTCGAGCACCGACTCGACCGCGTCGTCGAGGCGTTCGTCTTTCTCGTCCTGCGGGACGTTCTCGAACTTCCGCACGCCCGCAAGCCGGAAGCCCGTCGTGAACTCGGGGCTGCCGATGACTGCAATCTCCTGGCTCATAGGATGACGAGTTCCTCCTCGATTTCGCTCTCGCTCAGACCGGCCTCGCGGCCGCGAGCGATGGCGCGGATGTTGTCTACTTCGCGTTCCTTCGCGAGCACGTACGCCAGCACCGGACAGACGGACAGCGGGTAGACGTAGGAGAGGTGGTCGGAGTACTCCAGCAGCGCCCGGTCGAGGGCGTGCTCGAACCCGATGAGGCTGTCCGCGTCCTCCAGTTCGTCCAGCGCCTGCGAGAGTTCGTCGCCGTACCGGCTCTCCCGGATGCGGGAGACCAGTTCCGTGCGGTTCTCCACGAGCGTGCTAATCTGGCGGCGGTCGAACAGCGCGCCGCCGTCGATGAAGTACTCCGCGGGGTCGACGTCGGCGCCCGACCGCGCCAGCCGCAGCGCGTTCCGCGCGTTCCGGAAGTCGATTTCGGCTTCGAGGAACTCGCGGTACAGTTCCGCGGCCTCGCCGCCGCCGGTCGCCGGCGGCACGAGGTTCTCGTAGTACGCGCGGTCGACCGCGTTCTCGAGGGGGACGAGCGTCCCGGACTCCTCGTAGGCGTCGAACGCGTCCTCGATGTACGCGTCGAACAGCGTGCCGTCGAGGAGTTCGACGACGGACTCGATGGAGTCGGCGGCGACCAGTCGGTCGAGGAAGGTGTCGCTGAACTCGCCGGCGTCGATGAGGTCGGAGCGCACCTCCTCCTCGGTGGCCTCCGAGTAGAGGCCGCGCAGCACAGTCTTCACGTTCCACGCGTCGAACTTCCGGAGGTAGCGCGCGACCTGCTCGTACAGGCGGCCCTCGCTCCACTGCAGGAGGTCGCGGAAGTTCTCCGCGAGCGTCTCGTTCAACGCGTACTCGATGAGGTCGACGCCGCTGTACCGCGACCCGAGCGCGTTGACCGCGTCCTCGTATTCGGTCTCCTCCATGAACCGGGCGATTTCGCCCGTGCCCATCCGGAGGAGCTTCCGGTACTCGTCGTCGCTGAAGAGGCTGGCTCGGCGCGAACGGACGCGGGCGACCACGTACTCGTAGTTTGCCGACCCGGACGCGCTCATTGTTCCTCGAAGAGGCGAGCGCTGATTTCCTTCAGTTCGTCCTCCCAGACGTCCTCCAGCACCGAGTCGAACGTGTTGTTCACGCGGACTCTGGACGTCTCGCTCTCGACGACGACGCCGCCGAGACAGTCGTACTCGCCGGCGTACTCGAACCCGTCGTAGTCGTCGAGGACGTCCGAGATGAGGGCTTCGTCGCTGCTGCGGCCGTAGACGCGGACGTCGCTGTCCTCGTCGAACTCGTCGGCCGCCGCGTCGAGGAGCGCGCGCGTCAACTCCTCGCGTTCGTCGCCGTCGATGGCCGCGATGCGGTCTTCGACCGCCGCGCGGACGTCTTCGAGGGCGTCGCGGCGCGCTTCGAGGCGCATCTGCTTGGCTTCCAGTTTCGCGCTGGAGAGCTTCTGCTCGCGCTCGCGCTCGATTTCGCGCTCCGCTTCGGCCTCGGCTTCGGCGACGATGTCGTCGGCGTCGGCTTCCGCTTCGGCGACGATGTCGTCGGCGCGCTGTTCCGCGTCTTCGCGAATCTCCTTCGCGCGCTCGCGGGCCTCGTCTCGGATGTCCTCAACTACTGTGTCCAAACTCATGGGATTGAGAGAAGGGGTGGGTTACGCTGCGAACACGACGACGAGCGCGAGAATGACGAGCGTCTCCGGCAGGACCGTCAGAATCAGGCCCGTACCGAAGAGGTCGCGGTCCTCGGCGATAGCGCCGACCGCGGCGCTACCGATGCCGCGCTCCGCGTAGCCCGCGCCGAGCGCGGCGAGACCGACTGCGAGTGCTGCTGCGGCCCCCTGCGGGATTGCTGGGGAGCTGCCACTTGTGCCTTCTGCGAGAATCGTGCCGAATTGAGCGAGTGTGTCGAACATTTTACTTAGTCCTCAGTGGTGTAGTTTCGCGTGTAACCGAACGGGTTGTACTTCGCGCCACCGCCCTCATAAAACTTGTTAAAGAACTCCACGTATTCGAGGCGTAGAGCCTGTAAGCCGGCGGAAGTGACGCCGAGCCCGAGTACGAGGGCGTGGCCTGCGAGCAGTACGACGATGCCGCCCAGGATGCCTGCCGGCCCCTGCCAGAGCAGGCCGGGGAAGATTTCCGTGGCGCCGCTGGGCACCTGGCCGCCGAGCATGAAGTGCGTCGCGTGCTCGGGGACCTGGATTGTCCACAGGCCGAACAGGTAACTGACCGGTTCGCCTGCGTCGTTTGGGACTTCCGAGTACGCGCCGAACACGAGGAGGTTGACGACGTACGCCATCGCGGCCTTCGCGAGGAGCACGGCGGCAATCCGCGTGTACGACACGGTGTGGACGAGCGCGTACGTCGGGCTCTCCACGAGCCCGACCGCGCCCTCGCCGATTGTGAGCAGCACGAGGCCGACGAGCGCGGCGACGAGCGCCGCGATACCGACCGTCGGCGAGAACTGCGCGACTTCGTACAGGAAGCTCGGGCGTGGCCCGCCGCCGCTCTGGATGTGCGTGCTGAACAGCCACACCGTCACGCCACCCATCAGCAGGAACTTCGCGCCGGACTCCGTGAGCGCCGTCTTCACGCCGTGCGAGCGGCTCTCGTTCACGAACCCGAAGACGTACGCGACTGCCAGGTGGAGCGCGCCCGCGACGAGGCTGACGGTCAGCCACAGTTCCGCGAACGCGCCGAGGTGCAGGCCCTTCTTCAGGGGCGCGTCGGCGAGGCCGACGGCGCCGTGCCACAGGTACTCCGTGATGAGGTGGAGCCCGAAGATTTCGCCGTACAGCACGCCGAATATCCCGGTCCAGGCGCCCGCCCACATGGCGACGCCGCCGAGCTTGGTTATCATGTCGCTGTCGAAGCTACTGTACAGCCAGTAGCCGAGGCCGGCGTACAGGAGCCCGTACCCCAGGTCGCCAATCATGAACCCGTAGAACACGGGGAACGTCGCGAAAAGGACGACCGTCGGGTCGAGTTCCGTGTACTTCGGCCGGTTGATGACCTCGGTGAGCGCCTCGAACGGCCGCGCCACGCTCGGGTTGTCCTGGATGACCGGCGGGCTGTCGTCCTGGTCGAACTCCGCCGTCCCGCCGTCCGCGGCGACCTCCTCGCCCTCGCCTTCGACGGGCGCGTGGTGGCCGTGGCCGGACGGCTCGTAGTCGGCGCGCTCGAGTTCCTCGACGGCGACGTGTTCGCCGACGGCGTCCTGGAGCGCTTCCACGAACGTCGCGTACTCGTCGCTGGGAATCCAGCCCTCGGCGACGAACGCGCGCTCGGTCGTCGCGAACTGCAGCGGCACCTCCGCCTTCTGGACGTCGATGCTGAGTTTCTCCTCCGCGGCGAGCAGGAAGCCCGCGTGCTCCACGCGGAGGCTGTCCAGTTCGCTCTGGACGTCGTCGAGTTTCGACTCGACGGTCTGCTTCTCGTGGCGGAGGTCGTCGACGTACTCCTCGGGGCTGCCCTCTGCGTCGGGCACCTCGATGCGCGCGAACTCAACGCCGACGAGCGCGTCGTCGAGCGCCGCCGGGTCGTCGCCGCGCGGGTACGCGAACACCGCGACGGTGTCCTCGCCGGAGAACACCTCGAAGGAGTCGATGGCTTCCGCGGTCTGGAGCGCTTCCCGGATTGCGTCGGGGTCGCCCTCGCCGACCGCGACCTGCAGGCTGTCGTAGCCCGACAGCAGGTCGAGGTCGAT
>JBDGQF010000390.1:0-5246 GCA_042219255.1 Halobacterium sp.
TCCGGGTTCTGGGCGTCCTCGAACACGACAACGAGTTCGTCGCCGTCCTGGATGCCGGAACTGCCGTCCAGGCCGATAGTGAGCGTCTCCCCGTTGTTGCTCGCGGAGACGCTGCTGAGGTCGTTTGAGACGTCGTGGTCGATTGTCGTGCCGGCGTCGTCGTCGTCGCGGTCGATGCCGATTTTCACGATGTCGTTCTGGCCGACGTTGCTCACGTCGGTCGCCTGGTACTCGACCTGGAATCCAGTCCAGGAACTCCCGACGGCGTTCCCCGTGACGGTTACCGTCGCCGTGTGGGTCGCCGTCGCCCCTGGGTCGTCCGGACTGGCGTCCAGTGACGCGCTGGTCGCCGCGGCGCCGAACCCGACCACGGCCGACGCGGCGACGAGGACGGCCGCGACGACGGGTGCTGCGCGGGCAATTCTCGTGCTCATATCGTGAGTGGACGGTCGCTGACTGAAAAATAGTGGTGGCCGGAACCGACAGTCCGGGCCTGACGGACGGAATTTCGGCGGTTTTAAGGGTTCTGGCCGCGCCGGCGGAACCATGACGGGACGCTACTACGAGGGCTTCGAGGTCGGCGAGACCATCGAGCACGACAAGCGCCGCACGGTCTCCGAGTCCGACAACCAGGCGTTCTGCGATATGACGATGAACCAGCAGCCACTCCACCTGGACGCCGAGTTCGCGGCGGACACCCAGTTCGGCGAGCGCATCGTCAACGGCCTCTACACGATGAGTCTCGCCGTCGGCATCACCATCCCGGAGACGACGGACGGCACCATCGTCGCGAACCTCTCCTACGACGACGTCGAACACCCGGCGCCCGTGTTCCACGGCGACACCGTCCGCGTGCAGTCGACGGTCACGGACAAGCGCGAGACCAGCGACGGCGAGCGCGGCGTCGTCACGTTCAACGTCGAAGTGTTCGCGGTGGACCGCGAGGACGAGCCACTCGTCTGCGAGTTCGACCGCACCGTCCTCTCCCTGAAGCGCGAGCACGCCGAGTGAGCGCGCGAGGGCACGCGACGCCCTCGCACACCGGCGAAGTGTTTTTGTCACGCGACGACGACGTCCGCGTGTGCTCGTTTAGCGTCGTCGCCGGCCGCAGCCCGCACTCGCGACCACTGTGAGCGCCTGTCAGCCGCCGTTTCTCCGTCCGCACCGTCGACCGACCACTCTCACCGACGAACCACGAATGTACGAGTCACGCGACGACGTCCCCGAGACGCACCGCTTCGACCTGACGCGCATCTTCGCGTCCAGCGCCGACTGGAACGCCGCAGCCGACGCCCTGGAATCGGACATCGAGCAGTTCGACCTCGACAGGCCGCTGGCCGACGTGCTCGTCGAGTTCGAGTCGCTGTCCGCGCGCGACCACCGCCTCCGGACGTACGCCGACCTGCGCGCGGACGTCCAGACCGGCGACGACCAGCGCCAGACAGACCGCGACCGCGCGGCGTCGCTGCACGGCGACCTCATGGGCCTCCGCGACGACGTCGAGCGCCGCATCCGGGACGCCGACGCGGTCGACGTGCCGGAGCGCTTCGACCGGTACGTCGAAGACGTCCGCAAGCGCGCCGACCACGCGCTCGACCCGGCGGCCGCCGACCTCCGCGCGGCGCTCGGCGAGTTCCTCGACGCGCCGGAGCGCGTCCACCGCGCGCTCGTCGACGGCGACTTCGACCCACCGACAATCGACGTCGACGGCGAGCAGGTGACGCTCACGCGCAGCGAGCGCTCGCGCATCCAGCGCGAGGCCGACCGAGACACCCGCCGGCGCGCGTTTCAGGCTGTCCGCGACGAGCACGTCGACCGCCGCGAGACCCTCGCTGCCAACCTGGACGCGATGGCGCGCCGGAACGTCGCGCTCGCCGACGCGCGCGGCTACGAGAGCGCGCTCGACGCCGCGCTCGCCGGCGACGACCCCTACGTCGCCTGCCGCCCCCAGCAGCGACTCCCGACCGACGTCTACGACGCGCTCGTCGGCGGCGTCCGCGACAACCTCGCCCCCAAACAATGCCTCGAACGCGTCCGCAGGGACGCGCTCGGCGTCGACGCGCTCCGGCCCTCCGACCGCAACGCCGTCCCCATCGACGGCGACGCCCCCCAGTATGACTTCGAGGACGCGCGCGACCTGCTGCTGGACGCCCTCGCACCGCTCGGCGACACCTACCGGCGCGAGGTCGAGAACATCTTCGCGGAGCGCCGCATCGACGCCTTCGACTACCCTGGGAAGACCGAGCAGGGCGCCGGCTACGCGACGCACGCGCCGGACGCCGGCCCGTTCGTGCTCGCGCGCTGGAACGGCTCGCTCGCTCACGTCTTCCTGCTCGCGCACGAACTCGGGCACGCCGTCCACGCGTCGCTGGCGGACGACGCCCAGCCACACGTCACTGCGGGCATCCCGGAACTGGTCGCCGAACTCCCGAGCAAACTCCACGAAGTCCTGCTCGCCGACCACCTGCTCGACGCGACCACCGGCGACGAGCGCACCGCGGTATCGGCGCGCGCCGTCCGGAGCGTCGGTGCGAACCTCTACTACTCCGCGCGCTGGTCGCTGTTCACGCACCGCCTCCACGAGCGCGTCGCCGAAGGCGACCGCCTCACTGCGGACTGGCTGGACGAGACGTACGGCGACCTCTACGCGGAGTTCGTGCCCGCGCTCGAAGTCACTGACCGCCTGCGAGCGGGTTGGACGACCGGGCTCTACCGGATTCCACTCTACCACCACTACCCCTACATCCTCGGGACGGCCGGCGCGCTCGCCGTCGCGGACGGCCTCGGCGACGACGTCGCGCCACGGGAGTACGTCGACTTCCTCGCGAGCGGCACGTCGAGGCCGTCCGTCGACCTGCTCGCCGACCTCGGCGTCGACGCCACCAGCGAGCGCGCTGTCAGCGACGCCGTCGCGCGCTTCGACGACTACGTCGACGCGTTCGCCGATGCCGTGAGGGAGTAGGTCTTTCCGCCCTGCGGCCCACGCCACGGCCATGACCGTTCGGACGCGCCTGGACGCCGTCCGCCGGCGCGCGGAGACCGCCGCGGCGCGGGCGCCGACCCCTTCGACGCTCGCGCGCTGGGCGCTCGGCGCGATGCTCCTCGCCGCCGGCGTCCACAAACTCCTCGACCCAGTCGCGTGGGCGGCGTACGTCACCGACTGGCTCGCGCCGTGGCTCGTCGTCTCGCCGGTGACGTTCATGCTCGCGAACGGCGTCCTCGAAGTCGCGTTCGCGGCGCTGTTGTTCGCCGACCGCTACACCGCGTTCGCCGCGCTCGTCGCTGCCGTCTCGCTCGCCGCGACTATCGCCTACCTCACTATCGTCTCGGCGTCGACAGGCCTGTACGGGGACGTCATCGCGCGCGACGTCGGCCTCGCCGGCCTCGCGCTCGCGGTGCTCGTGGACGCGCTCCGGAGGCCGCCGCGCTAATCGCCACCGGCTCGCGTCGACAGCGTGTTCCTCGGGGCGTGGGCGCCGACCCGTCGTCGAGCGGTCGACGGCCGCGCACTTTCCGGTGTCCACCACTGCCGGCGGGGAAACTGCCTTGGTGGCGGGGCGCGTGTCGTGTGGTATGTCTTCTTCAGAGAAGCCGACGGTCAGGGACGTGATGTCCTCGCCGCTGGAGACCATCGCCGCGGACGCGACCGTCAAGGAGGCCGCCCAGCGGATGCGCGAGAAGGACATCAGTGCGCTCGTGGTGACGACGACGCCGCGCGCAATCATCAGCAGCACGGACGTCCTCGACGCCGTCGCGGACGGCCGCGACGTCGCCGAACTGGCGGTCAGCGACGTGATGACGACGGACGTGGAGACGGCGGCGCCAGACCTCTACATGGAGGAAGTCGCGGCGATGATGACGACGTACGGCATCAAGCACCTCCCCGTCGTGGACGACGACTACGTCGGCATGATTTCCTCGACGGACGTGACCGCCCACCTCTCGTAGCCGCTCGCGGGGCGGTCGCGAGGCGGTCTCTCGCGCCGTCAGAGAATCGTGCCGTGTTTCTTCGACGGCCGGTCTTTCTCGACGTCCTCGTAGAAGTCGAAGCGGTTCGACAGCTCCGCGCGTAGTTCGGACGGCGGCACGATTTCGTCGATGACCGTCTCGCTGGCCATCCGGTGGACGTCGATGTCCTCGCGGTACTCCTCGCGGAGTTCCTGCTCGCGCTGCTTGCGCTCCTCGGGGTCGTCGATGGCGTCTAGCTTGTTCGCGTACACGGCGTTGATGGCGGCCTCGGGGCCCATGATGCCGATTTCGCCGGAGGGGAGCGCGATGACGGACTCTGGGTCGTAGGCCGGCCCGCTCATCGCGTAGATGCCGGCGCCGTACGCCTTCCGCACGACGACGGACTGCTTGGGGACGGTGGCCTCGCTGGTCGCGTAAATCATCTTCTTGCCCTTCTCGAGGATGGCGTCCTTCTCCACCTGGCTGCCGGCCATGAACCCGGGCGTGTCACAGAGGTACAGCAGGGGGATGTTGTACGCGTCGGACTTCCAGACGAACTCCGCGGCCTTCTCGGCGGCGTCCGGGAAGATGGCGCCCGCGCGCTCCGCGGGCTGGTTCGCGACGATGCCGACGGTGCGGCCGTCGATGCGCGCGTACCCAGTGAGAATCTCCTTGCCGTACTCGGGCCGGAGTTCGAAGAAGGAGTCCTCGTCGACGACGCGCTCGATGAGTTCGTGCATGTCGTAGCCGCGGTTCGGCCGCTGGGGAATCAGGCCGTCGACGCCCTCCGTTGGCTTCGCTGGCGGTTTCGCGGGTTGACTCGGCGGTTTCTCGTCGCTGTTGTCCGGCAGGTACTGAATCAGGTCGGCGACGAGTTCGCGCGCGTGCTCCTCGTCCTCGGCGACCAGGTCGGCGCTCCCGGACTCCTCGGCGTGCACCTTCGGCCCGCCGAGGTCTTGCATCTCGATTTTCTCGCCCGTCACCATCTCTACCATCCGCGGCGACGCGATGGCCATCGCGGACATCCCCTTCACCATCACGGTGAAGTCCGCGAACACGGGCGTGTACGCCGCGCCGGCGATGCAGGGGCCGTAGAGCACGCAGACCTGGGGGACGCGGCCGGAGAGCCGCGAGTGGTTGAAGTAGTACTTCCCGATGCCCTCGCGGTTCGCGAAGAACCCGGACTGTTGGTCGATGCGGCCGCCACTGGAGTCCATCAGGTAGAGGACTGGCTGGCCGGTCTTGAGCGCGCGCTGCTGCATCCGGAGGAACTTCTCGACGCCGCGCTCGGCCATCGA
>JBDGQF010000065.1:0-5245 GCA_042219255.1 Halobacterium sp.
GAGACCGACGAGGGAGCCGACGGCAACGACGGCGACTGGCTGTGGCGCGACGACGACGCCGACGACATCGAGGGCGACCTCGATGCAGGCGCGTCGTCGACGACCAACGGGTCGCCGGCACCCGGTGGCGGTGACGCGGACGCCGAGGGCGACGAGTCTGCGAGTGCGTCCGCCGGCGACTCGCAGGGCACCCGGATTCCGCACGTGCCGAAAGAGGGCTCCGATAGCCCCGCCGGCATCCCGAAAGACCGCGGCGGCTCCGGTGGCGGCGCCACGAGCGGCGAGGGCGGGACGACGACGGAGCGCGGTGAGCACGGGGAGCAGTCCCAGGCTGCCGACGCGGGGACGGAGCGGCGCGCGAGCGGCCCGCACGGCGGCGGCGTCGACGAGATGGCGACTGCGTACACGTACGAGGCCGTCCAGCGCCTCGACGACCCGCGCATCGCGCTCGCGGAGACGAACGAGTGGTCTGACTGGGTGGGGCTCGTCGGCGACGTGCCCGCGCACGCCATCAACTCGTTCCTCCGGGAGCACCAGCTAGACATCGACTTCTTCAACGGCTCCGGGGACGGCCCCGCGGAGCGGTTGGCGGCCATCGACGAGCACTCGATGTTCTACAGCGAGCGCATGGTCGTCGTCGGCACCGAGGGCGAGGAGTGGATTGCCGAGGACGCCGACTGGGAGTTCGTCGCGCTGTCGGACGCCGCCGAGAAGGCGGGCTGGGCGTTCGAGGACTGACGCGTCGTCGCCCTCGGGGGAACGTTTTTTCACCCATGCGACCGTCTCACAGGGTATGGGACTCCGAACTGCAATCGACCAGCTAGGGTGGCTCCCGATAGCGGGCCTGCTCGTCCTGCTGTGGACTATCGTCACAGCCATCAGCGTCACCGGCATGATGCAGCCGTACGCCGGCCTCGGCACCGAGTACGTCGGCCAGACGTTCATCGGCGGCGCCGTCGGCCTGCTCGTGCTGCTCGGGTTCGGCGCCCTGGTAGCGTACGCCTACACGGAGATGGGCGAAGCCGAGCCAGCGCCGGACTCGTTCCCGCCGCAATGATGTACGAGTGCGCGGAGTGCGAGAACATGGCCCGGCTCACGGGCTGTGAGTCGAACCAGACCACTCGCCAGTGTCCGATTTGCGAGGACGTCACGACGTGGCGCGTCGCCTTCGAGGGCGAGGGAGTGAGTTACTGATGGAGTTCGAGGCAAGCGACCGACTGCTCGCGGCGGCCGACGAGTGGGCGGACAAGCGCATGACCGACCGGGAGGACGCGCTCGGCACGAAAGTCGAGCAGGCGCTCCTGGAAATCGAACACCTCGTCTCCGGCCGCCAGGAGGTCGACTTCGACGTGGACGGGACGACGGTGCGCTACGAGCCGACGCCGGAGCTTGCGGCGTTCCTGGAAGAACAGGCGGAGTCAGTGGGCGGCGAGCCGTCGGACGTGCTCGCGATGCACGCCGACCTGTTCGCGACGGTGTTCCTCGACAACTACGACGAGGAACGCCCGCCGAACGCGCCGCCGACGGAGTGACCACCACAACGCTTTCCACGACGGACGGTATACGGACACACATGACACACAAGGACAGCGGCTGGAGCCCGGAGGACGGCAACGCGATGCAGTACAAGGGCGACGACATCGACGACCACGCTGTCGGCCCGGGCCAAATCAACGACGGCGAACAGGAACCGGACTTCGACGACGGCGACGACGAGTAACGAGTTCCCGCGGTACCCGTTTTCTCAGGCGACCAGGTCGCGTTCCAGCGCCACGAACCCGCGCAGCACGTGGACGGCCGCCAGGTAGAACGGTTCGTCGGTCTCCTCGGTGACGTCCTGGACGTAGTCGTCGACCCACTCCGTGAGGTGGTCGTCGAGGAACACGCGCTCGAAGCCGACGGCCGCCTCCTCGCCGGCGCGCTGGCGCTCGATGAGGTCTCGGAGGAACACGAGCTGGACGCCGACGTAGTCGCCTTCCTCGCTGAGTTCCTCGTGGCCGCCCCAGCCGGCGGCGCTGTAACTGGCCTCGACTTCCGCCAGGCCCTTCGAGAGGAAGTCGGTGTCCTCGCGGTAGTACGTCTCGTGGGGCTGGACTGGCGGCCGCGGCCCGACGAACAACCGCGTGAACTCGACGTTCAGGTCGTCCGCGACCGCTTCAGGGTCGTCGCCCTCGCGGTCGGCGACGAACTCGCGGAGGTACTCGAACCCGCGGTCGAGGTCGTCGTTCACGGACTCGTCGGGCGTGTCCAGGTGGCCGCCGAGCAGGCGCTCGACGAACTCCGGGTCGGGGACGTCGTACAGTGCGTCGATGAGGTAGTCGACGAGTTCGAGGCGTGCGTCGTAGAGAGCGGATTGGTCTACACTCATGAGTTATCGGTCGTAGACGAGTTTCGCGCGGCAGTCGCTGCAGTACTCGAAGATGTCGCCGTCGGTGTCGGAGGCGATGCCGGCGACGACGTCGCCGACTTCGTTGCTAATCTTCTGCGCGGACGCCTCGCTGGTGAACGGCTTGCCGCAGCGACGGCACTCCCGCATCTCGCCGTCGGCGACGGTCGTCCACGCGTCGCCGTCGTTGTGCTCGGGGAGCAAGTCGACTTCGAGGCCGCCGTCCACCATGATGGCGTCCTCCATGCAGCCTTCCTCGCAGAGCCCGCAGTTCACGCAGCGCTCGTGGTTGAACTCCAGGCCGGCCTCCTCGCGGCGGAGCGCGTCCGTCGGGCAGAGGTTCGAGCACGTGGGGGTGAACGTGCAGTCCTCGTTCACGTCGACGCGGCCGAACGACTCCAGGCCACGAATCACGTCGCGGTGGTCGACGTGCGGGAGGATGGCGCGCACGCTCTCGAGCGCCCACTCGTGGGTGTTGTACTCGGGGTTCGTGGTCGTCGCGTCCGCGACGCCGGTGGACTCGTGGCCCGTGGGGACGGGGGACTCGTCGAGGCCGAGTTCGACGAACCGGCTGGCGCGCTCGACGAACGCGCCCGGGTCGTCCGGGTCGGGCGCGAAGAACGCGACGCGCTCGCCGAGACCGAGGTCGCTGGTCGCGGTGTTCACGCGGTCGACGAGTTCGGCCTTCGGGTCGGGGCCGGAGTGCAGGCACTCGCCGCCACACCCGACGATGGCCACGCCGTCCGCGCCCGCGGCGAGCGCGTGCAGGACGTGCGCTTCGCCGACGGTGTCCGCGCACGGCACCTCGACGGGCAGGAACGGCGGGTACTCGACGTCGTCGCGCTCGCGCGCCAGGCGGCCGTACCGGTCGAGGGCGCGGGACGCGCGCTCGTCGCAGACGAACGCGACGACGTCCTCCTCGACGCCGTCCGGCGAGGACAGCAGGCCGGAGCGGTCTTCCGGCGTCAGGAGACTCTCGACTTCGCGGGCGATGCGCTCGTTGGACGGTTCGCGGGCGCGCACCGCGCCCGTGGGGCACGCGCTCGTGCACGCGCCACACCCCTGACACGCCACCGGGTCGAACTCGACGCTGTCGACGGTGGGGCGGTCGACGGCGCCGTGCGGGCACGCGTCCGAGCACGCCGTGCAGCCCTGCTGGCTCGACCCGCCCGCGGCGCAGACGTCCATCTCCAGGTCGAGGAACTGGGGTTTCTCCACGCCGCCGAGCAGGTCTTCGACGGCGGCGACCGTCGCGGCGTCCACCGGCCCCGTGTAGAAGCCCATGCGGCCGCCGCGCGTCTCCCTGCTGGCGTCCGGGTAGACGACTTGCGCGGTCTCGATGGTGCGTTCCTCTGGGTGGATGGCGTCGGTCGGACAGCACTCCACCCAGTCGCCGCCCGGCGCGCCCGGGAGCACGTCGACGGGCGCGCTGGTGACGTAGTCGTCTGGCCCCTGTCGGACGCACTCCATGCAGTCGATGCAGTCCTCGGTGACGCCCGCCTGCACGCGCACCTCGAACTCGCCGTAGACGCCGTCGACGTCGAGGACGCGGCCGCGCTCGACGGACACGTCCCGGAGGTCGTAGTCGGCGTCCGCGAAGTCCCGGCCGTCCGCGACGAGCGTGACGTCCGCGGTGTCCGCGAGCGCTTCCGCGGTACCGGGGTCGCCGACGACCACGACGTCGCTGCCGGCGTCCCGTGACACCGAGCGCGGCGGCGCTTCCTCGCGGAGGCCGGCGTACGCGGCGTTGAGTTTCCGCGCGACGAGGTCGGTCGCTTCCGCGTCCTCGTGCACCCAGGCCGCCCGCTCGCGGTGGTTCACGAACGAGACGGCGTCCGGGTGGAGGCCGGCGTCGTGTAGCACCCCGCGGTAGCGTTGTTTGCACGCGTCGCTCTCGGCGGTGACGAGGAGGTGGTCGAGGTCGTACTCCTCGACCACGTGGCGGACTTTCGGGAGGCCGTCCTCGCAGAGCAGCGACGAACTGGCGACCACGTCGACGTCGCGGACGCCCTCGCGGACGCCCTCGAGGTCGACGTCGACTGAACCACCACAGCCACAGACGAACGCCCCGACGTTCATTCACTCCTCGTTATGCGCCCTTGATAAAAGAGGTTGTGGCTTGGTGTCATGGGTTACCGACACACAGCCGTCACGTCTGGGGTTTTGGCGACCCTAAAACCCCCCACACGCAACAACACTCAAGTGACTGCGATGAGACATCCGCATGTTACACGGTGACAGGCAACTACTCATGAGTACAGAACCGGTATCCCTCGACTTAGACCGTCGCTCGTTCATGAAGGCGAGCGCTCTCGCGGGAGGGCTCGCGTTGGGCGGCGGGATAACCGGCCAGACGCTCGCTCAAGACGGGGAGAGCGGCACGGACGTCTCCGGTGACGACTCCCGACTCACCAAGACCGTCTGTAACTTCTGCGCGGTCGGCTGTGGCTTCCGCGGAGAACGCGAAGGCAACGCCTTCGTCGGCCAGGAACCCTGGCACGAGAACCCCATCAACAACGGCTCGCTGTGCTCGAAGGGCGCAGCCATCTACGGCAGCGAGCACTCCGAGCGACGTCTGAAACACCCGATGCGGAAGGAGAACGGCGAGTGGCACAAGATAACGTGGGACGAAGCGTACTCCCACATCACCGAGGAACTCGAGCGCATCTGGGACGAGTACAGCCGAGAGAGCGTGATGCTCCTCGGCAGCGCCCACCACTGCAACGAGGAGGCGTACGCGAGCCGGAAGCTCGCCGCCTTCATGGGCACGAACAACATCGACCACCAGGCGCGCATCTGCCACTCCACGACGGTCGCCGGCCTCGCGAACACGTGGGGCTACGGCGCGATGACGAACAC
>JBDGQF010000133.1:0-5209 GCA_042219255.1 Halobacterium sp.
CCGGACGGCGAGGAAGCCGTCCTGCTCGGCATCAGTGACGCGCCCGTCCTGAAGTCGCTGAACTTCTACGCGGAAGCCGAACCGTCGTAACGCCAGGGCGCGCTCGCACCGGACCGCGACTACGTCCACTACCACTTTTCTGCCGTCAGCCGGCGTCGCCGCCGTTGAATCCACACGAGTATTGACACATATATAGCAAAAACCACATCTTTTATGCTCCATCTAATGGAGGTGGAGACATAGCATGGTGGACAGTAACAGCCCACAGAGCAGGCGGACGTATCTCAAATCACTCGGCGCAGTCGGCGCCGTGAGCACGACCGGACTCGCCGGGTGTACCCTCCTCGGCGGCGGTGGCGGCGGCGAAGGCATCACCATCGCGGCGACGGTGCCAGAGACGGGGCAGTTCTCCTCGCTCGGGAAGTCCGTCAAACAAGGGTACGAACTCGGCGTGAAGAAGATGAACAACGCGCTCGACCAGGACGTCGAACTCATCATGCGGGACGACGAGAGCAGTTCCGAACTCGTCCGGCAGAACCTCACCCAGATTACGAGCAACAACGAAGTCGACATGATTTGGGGGAGTTTCTCCAGCCTCCTCGTCACCGCCGGGTCGGCCTTCGCGGAGAACGAAGGCCTGCCGTTCCTCGGCGCGTTCTTCGCGTTCGAGGGCCCGCACCGCAACGAGGGCTACGAGTGGACGTACGCGCCGTTCCCGAAGTCCCGTGACGTCGCGCGGTCGACGCGCGGCCTCCTCGGACTCATCCCCGAGTCCGAGCGCCCGAGCAACGTCGGCATCTGGGAGCCGAACTCCGGGTGGGGCAACGAGCAAGCGCAGTACTGGGAGGACGTCCTCAGCAACGCCGGCTACGACATCGTCCTCCGGGAGACGTTCTCCATCGGCAACCAGGACTTCTCGTCGCTCATCTCGCAGTCCGCGAGCGCGGACGTCGAAGTCCTGCTGTCGACGCCGACGCCGCCGGGCGGCATCACCGCCGTCAACCAGATGCAGTCGAACAACTGGTCGCCTGACGTCCTGAAGTTCGTGCGCGCCGCCGACCCGACCGCGTGGTGGTCGGCGCTCGGCGAGAAGGGAGCGTACGCGTGCATGTGTCCGGGCTGGGTGCCCGGCCTCACCGGCGGCGGCAACCAGGAGCTCCGCCAGATGTACCAGGAGAACTACAGCCTGGAGGAAGGCCAGCTCATCCGGACGCCCGTCGGCGGCGCGTACAACGTCGCCCAGACCGCGCTGCAGGCGATTCAGGGCGCCGACTCCACCGACCCGGCAGCCCTCCAGAGTTCGCTCCGGTCGACGGAGTTCAACACCGTCATCGGGTCGTTCACCTTCCAGAACAACGGCCTGCCCGCGGAGGGCGAACTGACCGCACCGACCGGCCAGTGGTGGCAGGGCAACCAGCACACCGTCTACCCTGACGTCGACGGCCCCGGCGCAATCGACTTCAAGTACCCCATCCCGGCCTGGAGCGAGCGGTAACTTCTTACCGGCACGCTCTCCCTGTTTACACAACCCCACTCATGGTAGCAACCGACTTGATACTAGAGGCAACGCTCAACGGCCTCCTCCTCGGCGGGATTTACGCCGTCGCGGCGCTCGGGCTGTCGCTCGTGTTCGGCATCATGGACATCGTGAATCTCGCTCACGGCCACATGCTGATGGTCGGCGCGTACGTCGCCATCTTCCTGTTCACGACGTTCAACCTCACGCCCATCCTGGGGATGGTCGTGGCGTTCGGCGTCCTGTTCGTGCTCGGGATGGCGCTCCAGCGCGTCCTCCTCGAACGCGTCGTCGGCGAAGGCATGGAACAACCCATCATCCTCCTGTTCGGGCTCGCGCTCATGTTACAGAGCATCGGCCGCATCTGGGTCGGCACCGAGGCGCAAGCGACCGAAATCGGCATCGCCGGCGACGCCTTCAACGTCGCGGGCGCGACGCTGTCGTTCCCGCGCGTCGTCACGTTCTTCATCTCGATTGCGCTGATTCTGGGGACGTGGGCGTTCCTGAAGTACACGACCACGGGCCTCGCGATTCGCGCGACCGCACAGAACAACTCCGCCGCCCAGTACATGGGCATCGACACGGACAACATCTACGTGCTCACGCTCGGCCTCGGCACCGGCCTGGCGGGCGCGGCGGGCGCACTGCTGTCGATGCTGTTCCCGTTCACGCCGTTCACCGGCTGGTCGTACCTCCTGAAGGCGTTCGCCGTGGTCGTGCTCGGCGGCGTCGGCAGCGTCGCCGGCACGCTCGTCGGCGGCCTCGTCCTCGGCGTCTCCGAGAACGTCGGCGTGCTCTACCTCGGCGGCGGGTTCCGCGACATCATCAGTTTCACCATCTTCCTCCTGGTGTTGCTGGTGATGCCACACGGCCTGTTCGGCTCCGCGGGGGGTGGTGAGTGATGGCGTCGGTGATTGAGTCGTTCACTGGCCTGTTCGAGTCGCGGCGGCGCGTCGCCGCGTTTGTCGTCGGCCTGCTCGCAGTCGCCGCCGTGCCGTTCACCACGACGGCGTACATCACGGACATCGTCTTCACGGGCCTCGTGTTCGTCGTGCTCGGCGTGTCCTGGAACCTGGTGGCGGGCTACGCCGGCCAGATTAGCCTCGGTCACCACGCGTTCTTCGGCATCGGCGCGTTCGTGTCCGCGTGGCTGACGACGCCGACGCGCGCCGGTCTCCCGGAAGCGATTCAGTCGCCGGTCGTCGTCGCCGTCCTCGGCGGGGCGCTCGCCGCCGGGCTGCTCGCGGCCGTCCTCGGCCCGATTCTCTTCCGGCTGACCGGCCACTACTTCGCCATCGGCACGCTCGCGATGGCGTCCATCGTCCAGCTCGTCCTGCTCGACCAGCGCAAGTACTCCGGCGGGTCGACCGGCCTGTTCGTCAGCAACGAGATGAGCAAACCCACCATCTTCCTGCTGATGGTGGTCGCGACGGTGGTCGTCGTCCTCGCCACGTACGCCATCGTGAACAGTCGCTCGGGCCTCGGGATGCGCGCCGTCCACGACGACGAGTCCGCGGCCAGCAGCCTCGGCGTCAACCCCCTGAAGTACAAGCTGTACGCGTTCGTCGTCTCCGCGGCGATGGCGGGCGTCGCCGGCGGGTTCTACGCGCAGTTCAACCTCTTCGTCAGTCCGGAGTCGACGGTCAGCGTCGTCTGGCTGGTGGACACCCTCGTCGTCGTCATCCTCGGCGGCATGGGCACGATGGCCGGCCCCGTCCTCGGGGCGGGCCTGTTCCTCGCGCTCGACAACGGCCTCCGACAGTTCGCGGGCGAGTTCGCCACCGTCGTCGAGGGCGCGCTCATCATCGCGTTCATCGTGTTCGTGCCGGGCGGCCTCTACAACCTCATCGTCGACACCACCGTCGCGGACGTCCGGAACGGCCTGGCTGACTTCCGCCGCGAGGTCAGCGAGGACGGCATCGTCGCCGCGCTCTCGCGGCGCTTCGGTCGCGACCAGGCACGAGACCACAGCAGCGAGTAGCCGCCAGACTCCCCTTCTTCTCGCGTTCTCGTCACTGCATAGCGGCGCCCGTGCTGGAGCTGGCGCACAGTAGCAGCGGAGCTAGGCGGTGCTGTGGGCAGACGGTGCGGAGAAACAGCGCGTGCGGGGAGTCCGCGTTAGCCGCCGAGGTAGGACGCGGCGACGCCCTCGTCCTCCGCGAGGTCTTCGGCGTCGCCGGAGAGCGTGACGCGGCCGGACTCCAGGACGTAGCCGCGGTCGGCGATGCGGAGCGCGTTGTTCACGTCCTGTTCGACGAGGAGGACGGTGGTGCCCTCTTCGTTGATGCGCTCGATGGCCTCGAAGACGTCCTCGACGAGCACGGGCGCGAGACCGAGGCTGGCTTCGTCCAGCAGGATGAGGTCTGGGTCGCTCATCAGGCCGCGGCCGATGGCGAGCATCTGCTGTTCGCCGCCGGAGAGCGTGCCGGCCTTCTGGCCCTTCCGCTCTTCGAGGCGCGGGAACACGTCGTAGACGCGCTCGAACTGCTCGTCCATGCCCTCGGCGTTCGTGTACGCGCCGAGGCGGAGGTTCTCCTTGACGGTGCTGTCGGTGAAAATCTCGCGGCCCTCGGGGATGTGCGTGACGCCCTTCGGCACCACTTCGTCCTGGTCGAGGTGGCCGATGGACTCGCCCTTGAACGACACCGTCCCCGCGCCCGGGGACAGCGGCCCGCAGATTGTTTTCAGGATGGTCGTCTTGCCGGCGCCGTTCGCGCCGAGGAGTGCGACCGTCTCGCCCTCTCCCACGGAGAAACTCACGTCCCAGATGACCTGGATGTCGCCGTACGACACGTCGATACCGTCCACTTCGAGCAGGGTCATTGCGCCACCCTACACGGGACTCCGATAAAAGCCTACCTCCGGTGGCGGTACTACGAGCGCCCTACCGGAGCACGTGGGCGTCGTCGTAGTGCGTGCGGAACGCGAACCAGAGTCCGTGCCGGCCCGGAATCCGGTCGCGTTCGGCGCCGTCCGCGCGCAGCGCGTTCCGCGTGACCGCCCAGGCGGTGCCGTCGGCGTCGACGAGCGCGTCGCCCTCGAACTCGACGGGCGTCGGCGGCGCCTCGTACACCGCGACGTCGCCGGTGGGGTCGCGCACGGCGACGATTTCGCGGCCGTCGACGGTGCCGACCAGCGGCACGTCGAAGGCCTCCGGAATCACCCAGACCTCGCTCGCGTCCTCGCTGACGAGGCCGTAGACGTCCGCTTTCTCGGGGAGTTCGCCGTCGTCCTGTCGGACGCCCGGCTGAATCGCGTCCTCGTCGTTCCAGTAGTGCCGGAAGAACCCGATGTGGTCGTCGTAGTGCGCGTAGTCGTAGTCGTAGCCCGTCTCGGGGTCGAGCACGTTCGTCTCCGGGTACTCGTCGACCCACTCGCCGTACGTCGTCTGCGTCACCGCGAACTGGTCGAGCACGAGTTCTGGTTGTGCGTCGAGGTAGTGGCCGGCCGTTGGTACGCCGGCGTGCTGGTCCCAGAGCGTCTCCGTCTCCTCGTCGTACATCACCTTGTTCCCGGACGCGAGCATGCCGGAACTCCCGAACGTGAGGACGTCGTGGTCGCCGGCGTCGACGCGGCGGTCGTAGAGGATGGGCGCGTTACAGAGCGTGCAGTACGTGAGGCTGACCGCGACGCCGTCGAGCGTGACGTTCAGGAGTTCGTGCGGGAACAACACCCAGCGCGGCACGGCGTACT
>JBDGQF010000038.1:0-5191 GCA_042219255.1 Halobacterium sp.
GACGACATCCACGTCTCCGGCCACCTCCGCGAGGAAGGCCACTACCAGATGCTGGACGCGCTCCAGCCCCAGCACGTCATCCCCGCCCACCAGGACATGAAAGGGTTCGCGCCGTACGCCGACCTCTGCCGGAGCCAGGGCTACAAGCTCGGCCGCGACCTGCACGTCACCCAGAACGGCAACACCATCCAGCTCGTCGAGTAGATGTCCAAGAACGCCCGCGAACAGGCGGTGCTCGGCGCAGTCCGCGAGCGCCGCGAGAAGGTCAACGAGGCCATCGACGAGGAACTCCCGCTGAAGCGACCGGAACGCCTCTACGAGGCCTCCCGGTACCTGCTGGAAGCCGGCGGGAAGCGCCTCCGTCCCGCAGTCTTGCTGTTGACGGCCGAAGCCCTGGCGGACGTGCCGCCCGGGAGCACGGACTACCGCGAGTTCCCCGACCTCACGGGCGACACCGTGGACGTGATGTCCGCCGCCGTCTCCATCGAAGTCATCCAGTCGTTCACGCTCATCCACGACGACATCATGGACGACGACGACCTCCGCAGGGGCGTCCCCGCCGTCCACCGCGAGTACGACACGGAGACCGCGATTCTCGCGGGCGACACGCTGTACTCGAAAGCGTTCGAAATCATGCTCCGCACGGGCGCGCCCGCCGAACGCGGCATGCGCGCGATGCGGACGCTCGCGGAGACCTGCACCCACATCTGTGAAGGGCAGGCGCTGGACGTCGACTTCGAGACCCGGACCGACGTCGTCCCCGACGAGTACATGGAGATGGTGGAACTGAAGACGGCCGTCCTGTACGCGGCCGCGGCGTCCATTCCCGCGCTCCTGCTCGGCGCCGACGACGACACCGTCGAAGCCCTCTACAACTACGGCCTCAAGGCCGGGCAGGCGTTCCAGATTCACGACGACGTCCTCGACCTCACCGTCCCCAGCGAACAACTCGGGAAACAGCGCGGCAGCGACCTCGTCGAGAACAAGAAGACCGTCGTCACCCTGCACGCCAGCGAACACGGCGTCGACGTCGAGAACCTCCTCGCCACCGACGACCCCGCGGAAGTCACCGACGAGGAAATCGAGCGCGCCGTCGACGAACTACGAGACGCAGGCAGCATCGAGTACGCCCGCGACCTCGCCGACGACCTCGTCGACGAAGCCCAAGCCCACCTCGACGTCCTCCCCGACAACGAAGCCAGCCGCCGCCTCGCACAGGTCGCAGACTACCTCGTCGAACGCGGCTACTAACGGACCTTTTTACTTCGACGGGTTTCCTCGCTCGCGGCGCTTTGCGCCGCTCTCACGGCTCCAGCTGGTCGCCGTTCGAGCAGTTCGAGGTCTCCCTACGGTCGACCTCGCGCTCGCTGCGGGAACCCGCCTCGCAAAAATCTACGCTAAAAACTCTCTGCGCTCGCTGCGCTCGCGCAGTGAAACGCGCGGCGTAGCCGCGCGTATGCTCGTCGTCCGGAGGGACTGCTATCGGCCGCAAATCCCAACGGATTTGCCGCGCTCGGGCGAACGAGTGCGTAAGAATGGACGACGAACTCGCCGAGCGCGTGCGCCGCGAAGCGGAGACGGCGGCGCTGTACAACGCGCTCAAGCACGACAGCGACGCGCAGGTCGGCGCCATCATGGGGCCGTTGATGGGTGAGAATCCAGAGTTCCGCGAGCACGGCGACGAGATTCCGGGCCTGATTGCGCCGGTCATCGACGAGGTGAACGCGATGGACCGCGACGAGCAGCGCGAGCGCCTCGCCGACCTGGCGCCCGAGCGCGTCGAGGAACTGGAGGCGGAGGCGGAAGAAGATGAGCAGGTGCTGCCAGACCTCCCGAACGCCGACGAGTACGACGAGATTCGGATGCGGTGCGCGCCGAACCCAAACGGCCCGTGGCACATCGGCCACTCGCGGATGCCGGCGGTCATCGGGACGTACGCCGAGGAGTACGACGGCGAGTTCATCGTGCGGTTCGACGACACCGACCCGGAGACCAAGCGCCCGCTGCTGTGGGCGTACGACGAGATTCTCGACGAAATCGACTACCTCGGGTTCGAGCCGGCGGAAGTCTATCGCGCGAGCGACCGCCTGGAGACGTACTACGGGCACGCCCGCGACCTCATCGAGATGGGCGGCGCGTACACGTGTAGCTGTCCCGCCGAGGACTTCTCCGAGTTGAAGAACAGCGCGGAGGCGTGCCCGCACCGCGACAAGGACGCCGAGACGGTCGCCGAGGAGTTCGAGGCGATGGTCGACGGCGACTACGACCCGGGCGAGATGGTGTTGCGCGTGAAGACCGACATCGAGCACAAGAACCCCGCACTCCGGGACTGGGTGGCGTTCCGGCTCATCGACACGCCGCACCCGCGCGAGGAAGCCGCCGAGTACCGGTGCTGGCCGATGCTGGACTTCCAGTCCGGCGTGGACGACCACCTCACTGGGGTCACGCACATCATTCGCGGCATCGACCTCCAGGACTCCGCGAAGCGCCAGCAGTTCGTCTACGACTACTTCGACTGGGAGTACCCGGAGGTCATCCACTGGGGGCACGTGCAGGTCGACGAGTACGACGTGAAGATGTCGACGTCGACCATCCGCGGACTCATCGACGAGGGCGAACTGGACGGCTGGGACGACCCGCGCGCGCCGACGCTGCCGAGCGTGCAGCGCCGCGGCATCCGCGGGCAGGCGCTCGTGGACGCGATGGTGGAACTCGGGACGTCCACGAGCAACGTCGACCTCGCGATGTCCTCGGTGTACGCGAACAACCGCGACCTCGTGGACGACGAGGCGCCACGGCAGTTCTTCGTGCGCGAGGACTTCGACGACCGCGGCAGCGGCGCCGACGAGTCCTACGCCGCCATCGAGGTGCCCATCGAGGGCGCGCCGGACGTGGCGAACCCGCCCGTCCACCCGGAGCACGAGGAGCGCGGCGAGCGTGACGTCCCCGTGGGGGACGCCGTCCTCGTGGAGGAAGCCGACCTGCCCGCGGTCGGCGGGCGCGTCTGGCTGAAGGGCTGTGGGCCGGTGCGGTACGACGGCGAGCGCTTCGAGTTCCTGGACGCGGACATCGACGTCGTGCGCGAGGAGGGCGTCGACGTCGTCCACTGGGTGTCCGGTGACGACAACGTCCCAGTGCGCTTGCGAACGATGGACGGCGACGTCTCCGGGTACGCCGAACCCGGGTTCGGCGACGTCGACCCCGACGAAGTCGTGCAGTTCGTTCGCGTGGGGTTCGCGCGCTGTGACCGCCACGACGCCGACGAGTCGGTGGCGTACTACGCACACCCCTGAGTCGGCGACCGGTCGCCCGCGGCCGGCGGCCGCCTGAACATTCTTACCACGCCCCCGTCAAGGGCTGGCATGGACGACGCGTCACTCCTGGAGAGCCTCGGAATCGTCGGCCTGTCGATGGCGGTGCCGCTGTTCGCCGTCAGCGTCAGGCGGTGCCGCGGGTCGGTGTTCGGGTCTGTCGTCGGCCTGCTCGGCGTCGTCGTGGCGCTCGCCGTCGGCACCGCCCTCGTCGACACCGTGCCGATGCTAGACGCACACCGGCCGCTGGCAAAAGTCACGCTCGTCGGCGCCGCCGCCGTGGTGTCGGCCGCCAGCGCCGTCCGCCTGGTCGGCATGACGACTGGCAGGTGGTCGGTGTGAACAGCGCGTTCGCCGCCGTGCTGGCGCTGGAGGGCGTCGTGGTGTTCGTCTCCGGCGCCGTCATCGTCGCCGCCGCCGCGCGGAACCCCGACGTGGTGCTGTACTCGCAGTCCGTCGTGCTTGCGGGGAGCGGACTCGCGGCCGGCGGCCTCGCCGCGGCGCTCGGCGCCACCGGCCTGGACGCGGCCGCGTCGGTGCTCGTGGTCGCCGCTGCTGGTGCGTTCGTGGCCGCGGGGTGGCGCCTCGCCGTCGACAGCGTCGGCGAGGAGGCGGACGTCTTCGTCACGGGCGCGGCGAGCGGCGCGAGCCAGGGGTTCGAGGAGCGACGATGATTCAGGCAGTGCTGGCGGTGTTGATGTACGTGCAGGCGGCGCTCGTGTTCGTCGCGCTGCCGTTGAGTCTCATCGCTGCGTACGGCTTCTGGGGGACGCCGTGGGGGCGCGTGCTCGCGCCGCTCCCGGTGATGGAGGTGGCGTTCGGCGTCGGCCTCGGCGTCAGCCTGCTCGACGCTGGCGGCGTCTGGCTGTACGTCCAGGTCGTGGCGTACGGCACGGGCGTCGTCGCCATCGCGGCAGCCGCGTACCACCTCGCGCGCATCGCCACCGGAGGTGTCCGCGCGTGAGCCTCGTTACTGCCGCGTACGGGGCGATGTCGGTGGTGCTGATAGCGGCCGGCTTGACGCTCGTGTATCCTGCGCTGAAGGGCGTCCAGGTCGTCGTCTACCGACGCGCCGTCCTCGCGCTCGGGACGAGCGCCGTGTTGTTCGTCGTGGGGTGGCTCATCAGCGACCTGACCTACCACGGCCTCGTGGACGCGCGAATCCTATACGTGGTGTCCTCGCTGGTGATTACGGTGGCCTCCGTGCTGCACCTGTACGCAATCTGGCTGTTCGCGCGCGACTTCGTCGCGTTCGACACCGACGACTACGGCGTCGACGTCGACAGCGGCGACGTGGAGGGGTTCGAGAATGAGTGAGAGCGACGGCGAACGCGGCCGCGGGGAGGCCACGGGACTGACCGACCTGGCGCCCGGCGAGCAGGCACTCGTCTCGCTGTCCGGCCAGAAGTTCGACTACGGCCGCCTCCAGGAGTCGGCGTTCGACAACCTCCTCGTGCTGTCCGTCGGCCGCAACCCCACCCAGATTCAGCGCGCGCTGGAGTCCCTCGACCACGACCCGCGGTCGGTCGGCGTCGTCCCCGTCTCCGGGTCGTCAATCAGTTACGACGGCCCGATGTGGACGGGCCAGCGCGTCAGTCCGATGGACTTCACGGGCATCAGCATCCAGTTCACGCGCGGGTTCGAGCACGTGAAACCCGACGAGGGCTGGGTGCTCGTGGACAGCGTCAGCATCCTCCTGATGTACGCGGACGTCGACCGGGTCTACCGCCTGCTGGACTCCATCGTGGCGGCGTGCCGCGAGAAGAACGTCCGCGGCGTGTACGTGGTGGACGGCGACGCCGTCACCGAGGAGACGATGAACCGGTTGCGCGGCCTCTTCGACCGGTTCGAGGAGTAGTCAGTCCTCGGTGAACCGCCGG
>JBDGQF010000417.1:0-5141 GCA_042219255.1 Halobacterium sp.
GCGTGACGTCGCTGGGGAGCGCGGCCGTCCGCCTCGCCGAACGGGAGACCGAGGTGGCGGGCGGCACGGCGCTCGTGGTGGGCGCCGGCGAGATGGGGACGCTCGCGGCGAAGGCGTTCGCGAGCGCGGCCGTCGACCGCGTCGTCGTCGCGAACCGCACCGACGACCGCGCGACGCGCGTCGCCGACGCAGTGGAAGCGCCGACGGAGACGGCGACGCTGTCCGCGGCCGCCGACTACGCCGCGGACGCGGACGTCGTCGTCACCGCCACCGGGAGCGCCGACCACGTCCTCGACGCGGCGTCGCTGGCGGACGCCGGCGAGACAGTGGTCGTCGACCTGGCGCGGCCGCGGGACGTCGACCCGGCCGCCGACGAGGTGCGCGGCGTCTCCGTGTTCGACCTCGCCGACCTCGAGTCGGTCACGGAGTCGACGCGCGAGCAGCGCGAGGACGCCGCGCGCCAGGTGGAGTCGATGCTCGAAGCGGAGTTCCAGCGGTTGCTCGCGCAGTACAAGCGCAAGCGCGCCGACGAAGTCATCGCGCGGATGTACGAGAGCGCCGACCGCCTGAAGGCCCGCGAGGTGTCGACCGCCGTCTCACAGCTGGAAGCCATCGACGGCGACCTCAGCGACGAGGAGCGAGAGGTCGTGGAGTCGATGGCGGACGCCCTCGTCAGCCAGTTGCTCGCGGCGCCGACGAAGAGCCTGCGGGACGCCGCCGAGCAGGACGACTGGTCGACCATCGCGACGGCGCTGGAGCTGTTCGACCCCGAGTTCGAGGACGGGATGCCGTTCGACGCGCCGCCGGGCGCGCCGGCGCCCGCGGAGTCCGAGGACTAGGCGTACCCGAGCCTGATTCCTATCGCGACCACGACGCCGACCAGCAGCGGCGCCGCGAACGCTGCCGGGCCGTCGAGGCCGGCGGCGTCACCGAGTAGCGCGGTCAGGACGACCAGGAGGACGCCGAACGCGACTGCCGCCGCGAGCCGCCAGTCCACGTCTGCCGTGTTCACACGTCCACGTCCAGCGCCGCGCGTAACGAGTGTTGGGGCTGTCTCGACTGCGTAGCTTCAGCCGTCGCCTTCCACGGTGGCGGGTACGATTATGGGGTTGGACGACGAGGTTTCGCGCATGGCCGAATTACTCTCCGACGAGGAAATCGAGGAGCGACTCCCGAAGGGCTGGGAGCTATCGGGCGACGAAATCGTGCGGACGTACGAGTTCGACGACTACCTGAAGGGCGTGGCGTTCGCGTCAGAGGTCGGCGAACTCGCGGAGGAGGAGTTCCACCACCCTGAGATTATCATCCGCTACGAGGAGGTCGAAGTGCGGTTCACCAGCCACGAGGCGGGCGGCGTCACCGGACAGGACATCGAACTCGCGGAGCTCTGCAACGACCTCCGGTAGGATGGAGGCCCGATACGTGTTCGCGGTGCGGTTCCGCCTCGACCCCGGCTACGAGGTCTGTGTCGACCCGCAGCGCTTCGAGACGCGCATGGAGCGCGTCGCGGACGACCCCGGTGAGCCCGGCTGGCTGTTCTTCCGGGACAACCTCTGGCGGGGCGAAATCGGCGACCACGACCACTTCCGGGAACTGACCGAGGACGCGCTGGGCGTGCCGGTGGAGTCCGTGGAGTACCGCGCGCTGGAGACGGACGCCGAGTACTACGACGCGCTCCGCGAGGAAATCGGCGCGCACCTCGACCTGTTCAAGGCCGACAGCACGACCGAAGTCCTGAACAAGTACCTCGGGAGTTCCGTCGAAGTCCAGGACTGAACGCCACAGACCCGCTTTCGGCGTGGGAAGCGGCCGCACGACCGCGAAAAGCACTTACTGGCGGGCGCCGTAGCAACGTGACCCATGGGTTCCCGCGCGGACTACGACGTCTGGCTGTTCGACCTCGACGGCACGCTCGTGGACACCGAGTGGTCGTACACCCGGGAGGTGTTCGACCGCGTCGGTGACCGCGTCGGCCACGAGTTCTCGGACTACCAGGCGGAAGTGCTCTGGCACGGCCTCGGCGGCTCGCGGGACGAACAGCTCCGCGAGTGGGGGTTCGACCCGGGAGCGTTCTGGGAGGCGTTCCACGACGTCGAAGACCCCGTCGAGCGCGCGGAAGCCACCTACCTCTACGACGACGCCGCGCACGTCGCCGACCTGGACGAGCCCGTCGGCCTCGTGACGCACTGCGCGGAGTTCCTCACGGGGCCCGTGCTGGACAGCCTCGACATCGGCGACTGGTTCGACGTCGTCGTGTGCTGTGACGACGACGTCGGCTGGAAGCCAGACCCCCAGCCAATCGAACTCGCGCTAAGTGACGTCGGCGCGCACCCAGACCACGACGGCGTGTACGTCGGCGACGCGTCCAGCGACGTCGGCGCCGCGCGGAACGCCGGCCTGGACGGCGTGCACGTCGAGCGCCACGACCCCCACAAGCGCGGGCACTGCGTGCTCGGCGACCACCGCATCGAGTCCTTCGACGAACTGTTCCTGGACGCGCCGAACGCGGATTGACCGGCGAGACGACGGCGGTCAGTAGCCGGCGAGGTCGTCAGTGAGGTCGCCGAACGCTCCGAGCACGTCCCGTAGTTCCTGAACGCCGTCCTTCTCGACGCGGTGCAGGTTGGCGAGCGCGCGCACGGTCTGGTCGCCGAGCGGCACGAACTCGAGGCCGAGGCGGTCGGCGGTCGCGCGGAGCGCGAGACCGGCGTCCGCGTCCCCCTCCAGGACTGCGCGCGCTGGACTCTCCGTGCCCTTCGTCGCGCGCCCGTAGCCGTCGATTTCTTCGGCGAGCGACCGCCGGTCGGTGTCGCGGTCGGCGGCGAGGTCGGCGAGCGCGTCGTCGAAGGCGTCCCGGAGGCCGCTGGCGTCCGTGCGGTTGCAGAACGTGACCTCCGAGTCGACGAGGTCGGCGACGCCGGAGACGGCCAGCGGGTTGCCGGCGTGGACGACGAGCCCCCACTCGCGCGTCCACGACGCCAACTCTTCACTCTCACCGCGCTCATCTGTCACGACAGCGACGTCCGGCACGCCGTCGCGGAGGCGGCGCGCGCCCTCGCGGGCGCCGAAGCCGAGGAACCGCGGGTTGTCGAGGCGGTCGAGCACGCGGTCGAACCCGGGGTCGCGCTCGCCGACGACGAGCACCGACGGCGGCCGCACGTCCGGCGAGAACAGTTCCACGGAGACGGCTTCCCCCGCCTCCAGGTACTCGGTGTCGGCGTCCACGGTCACGATGCCGTCCGCCTCGACGAGGCTCGTCGTCGCGCCAGACCCCTTGTCCACCGGATACACGAGCGTGTCGCCGTCACCGGACTCCACGAGACCGACCGGCATCAGGCGCGTGCGGCCCTCGCCGTAGCGCTCCCTGACGGCCATCTCGCCCGCCACGGTCGCGGAGCGCGGTTCAGGGAGGCCCGCAGCCTCGCGGATTTTCGGCGCGACGAACGCGCGGAAGATGGTGAGCGCGGACACCGGATAGCCCGGCAGGCCGACGTACGCACACGGCGACGCCTCCGCGTCGTGACCGTGGCCGTCCTGCTCGCCACCGTCGCTCCCGTACATCTCGCCAATTAGCATCGGTTTCCCGGGCTTGACGCTGACGCCGTGCAACAGGAGTTCGCCGCGCTCCTCGACGACCTTGTAGACGACGTCCACCGCGCTCGCGCTCGTCGACCCGGAGGACAGCACGAGGTCGCATTCGTCGGCGGCCTGCCGGAGCACGCGTTCGAGTTCCTCGTAGTCGTCGCCCGCGTGCGGGTAGCGCCTGGCTTCCCCACCGGCTTCCCGCACCGCGCTGGCGATGGAGTAGCTGTTCACGTCGAAAATCTGGCCGGCGCGGTGGCTGAGTTCGCCGCCCGGTCGCACGAGTTCGTCGCCCGTGGAGACGATGCCGACCGTCGGCTTCGCGCGCACCGGCACGCTCTCGACGCCGAGCGCCGCGAGCAGGCCGACCTCGCGGGACGTGAGTTTCGTTCCGGGGCCGAGGGTGCGGTCGCCAGCGGCGACGTCGGAGCCAGCGAACATCACGCCGTCGCCGGGCGCGAGCGACGTCCGCACGGTGACTGTGTCGTCCTCGCGGGACGTGCGTTCGACCATCACGACGGCGTCCGCGCCGGGCGGCACGGGCGCGCCAGTCGAGATTTCGGCGCACTCGCCGTCGTCGACGCTGACGTCCGGTTCGCTGCCGGCGTGGATGTCGCCGACGCAGGCCAGGTCGACGGGGTCGGTCTCGCTCGCGCCGAACGTATGCCGCGCGCGCACCGCGTACCCGTCGACTTTCGCGCGGTCGAACCCGGGGACGTCGAGGCGCGCGTCGACGCGGTCGGCGAGCACGCGGCCGTCGGCGTCGTCCAGGTCGACGCGCTCGACGCCCGGTGATAGGTCGAGGGCGTCGATTACGTCGCGCGCTCGCTCGGGGCTTGCGAGGTCGCGGAACTGCTTGCGGTCGCTCATCGGTGCGCCTCCCAGTTCTCGACCGCGACCGTCTCGCCGGCGTCGATGCCCTCCGCCTGCTCAGGGACGACGACCCAGCCGTCCGCGAGCGCGACGCTGGAGAGGACGCCGCTCCCGCTCGCACTCACCGGTTCGGCGACGCGTCCCGTCTCGCTGCCCTCGTCGTCCCGGAGTCTGACGCGCGCGAACGTCCGGACGCCGGGTTCGGAGCGTATCTTCCCGTCGAGCGTGGCGTCGACCGCTGGCAGGTCGTCGACCGGCATGCCGCCGGCGCGCTTGACGGCGGGCCGGAGGAACTGGACGGCGTTCACGATGCACGCGACCGGATACCCGGGGAGCATCACGACCGGCGTGTCGGCGACTTCGCCGAGCGCGACCGGGTGGCCGGGCCGGAGCGCGACGCCGTGCACGAACACCTCGCCGAGGTCGTCCACTACCTCCGGCAGGAGGTCGCGCTCGCCGACCGAGGAGCCGCCAGTCGTGACGACGACGTCCGCGTCGAGGTTCGCTTCGATAGTCTCGCTCAGCGCGTCCTCGTCGTCGGTCACCACGTCCTCGTAGCGCGTGTCCGCGCCCCAGCGCTCCGCGAGGCGGGACACCGTGAGGCCGTTCGTCTCCACGACCTCGCCTGGCGCGGGGTCGGACTGCACGAGTTCTTCGCCGGTCGGAATCACGGCGACGTCCGGGCG
>JBDGQF010000008.1:0-5130 GCA_042219255.1 Halobacterium sp.
GCGAAATCCACGCGATGTACGACGCGCTCGCAAACGCGCCGTTCGTCGAGCGCGCGGAGACGACGCACTGGAACTACTCGGGCGGCGACCTGGGCATCATGCACTACGTCCACGGGGACAGCGACCGGTTCGCGGCGCGCCTGGCGGACATCGAGGACGTGGAGCGGTACGACGTCACCGACGTGGGCGACGACTCGTTCTACGCGTACCTGCTGTGCGACGTCGACGGGCCTGCGCGCCAGGTGTTCGGCGCGCTCACGCAGGGCCGACTCGTCGTGAACCACCCCATCGAGTGGACGGAGTCCGGGACGGTGCTCGTATCCGTCGTGGGGCCTGCAGCGGAGGTGCAGGCCGCCGTGGAGGACATTCCCGACCCAGTCGAGGTGTCCGTGCGCGAAATCGGCGGTGTCGGGCAGACCGCGGACGCCGTCGGCGGCGTGCTGAGCGAGCGACAGCGCGAGGCGGTCGAGGCCGCGCTCGCGCTCGACTACTACGCGATACCGCGCGGCGCGACGCTGGAGGACGTCGCCGACGAGATCGGGTGTGCGCGCAGCACTGCCGCCGAACACCTCCGCAAGTCCGAAGAAAAAGTGTTCGACGCCCTGTACGACTCGTAGCGCGCGGCCAGACGGGGACAGACGGCGCCGGTCAGCGCTTCGAGGGGTCGACGGACACCTGGACGTCGGTGCCGGCGAGCGCGCCCGACACCGGGCAGGCGTCCTCGGCGTCCGCGACGACGGCGCGGAACTCCGCGTCCGTCGCGTCCGGCACCGTCCCGCCGACGGCTACCTCGACAGTCGGAATCGAGAACCCCGTCTCGGTCTGTTCGAGCGTCACCACCGAGTCCGCGCTCACCCGCTGGGGCGAGTAGCCCGCCTGCTCGAAGGCGTACGACGCCGTCATCGCGAAACAACTCGCCTGTGCCGCCGCGAGCAGTTCCTCCGGGTCGGTCGCGTCCGCGACGTCCGGCGTGGCGTACGTGCCCGACCAGACGCCGCTCCCGAGCGCGACGACGCCGTCGCCGTCCATCAGTGAGCCACTCCACGTCGCGTCTGCAGTGTGTTCAGCCATGCACTCGTGGAGACGGGCGGCGGGGACGTGGGCGTGCTGCGGGAATACTCCAGGGGGTTGAAAAGCGGCGCCGACGCCCGGCCGTTCCGGCAGACAGCAAGCCTCGGCGCCTCGACAGTGACCGGACCGACTGGGGCGGCGTTGCCAGTGGTCGGCGACGTTATCGCTCCATCAGCGTGGAGATTCTGGCGTTCTCCTTGAGTTTCACGCCGCCCTCGGAGACGGTCAGCGGCATCGGGCCGAGTTCCGTGGTGGCGACGGAGGGGTGGTAGGCGCCGCGTTCGCGGAGTTCGCGGCGCGTCTGCACTCGAAGGGGCGCGCCCTCGGTGAGCGTCTCGTTGTACTCGACGAGGTACGTGCCGCCCTTCAGCGTCCACCACTCGTAGTCGTCGCCCGGGTCCCGGAGCGAGGACGCGAGTTCGCGGAGGTCGGCGGCCTCGAGTTCGTCGCCGCCGAAGTCGACGTGGCCGCGGGACTCGACTTCGTAGACGGCGGCGACCGTGAGGTCGAGGCCGTACTCGTGCACCTGGGTGTCCTCGTGGACGATGCCGTCGACGCGGTCGAGGAGGTCTACACCGGGCATACGCGGACTGTCGTGGGCGCCCGTGAAACGATTGGTGGCAGACCCGAGCGCGCGAGTGCGTGGCGCAAGCCTCCTATCCCCCCGCTGCGTACCCCAGGACATGACGACCGGCACGGGGGCACACGATGTCTAACTCGAACGCGAAGGGCAACCGACGCGAGCGCCAGCTCGTGAACGCCCTGGACGAGCGCGGGTTCGCGGTGATGCGCGCGCCGGCCAGCGGGTCGGCGACCGAGCGCGAACTCCCGGACGTGCTCGCGGGGAACGGCGAGGACTTCTACGCCATCGAAGCGAAGTCGAGCGCGGGCGACCCCATCTACCTGGACGGCGAGGAGGTGGAGGCGCTCGTGTACTTCGCGCGGAACTTCGGCGCGAAACCCCGCATCGGCGTGCGCTTCGACCGCGAGGACTGGTACTTCTTCCATCCCGGCGACCTCCACACGACGGACGCCGGCAGCTACCGCGTGAAGAAGGAGAAAGCGCTCGCGGACGGCACGGACATGGAGGAACTCACGGGCGGCCCCGAGCGCACCGACCTCGACGAGTTCTCCGAGTAGTCATTCTCCCGTTCGAGGCGGCCGCGCGGGAACGAGTACCGCTTCGGCGGCCGCGCTGAGACGTCCTCCGGCGACGCGTCCCTGTCCAGGGGGTAGACGACGTCGACGACGCGGTCGCGGTCGTCGTAGTCGCGGTTCGAGTAGTGGTCGGCGACCGTCCACCCGCGGTCGGCGACGGTGACGTCGCTCGCGCGGTCGGCCGTGGACTCGACGACGACCACGAGGTCGCCGGTCTCGCGGTCGACGACCGTCTCGCCCGTGGCGAGCGTGCAGTCCGCGCAGTAGACGGGGTCAGCGGTGTCGCGGTCGACGAACACGTCGTCGCCGCACGCGGCGCACGCCGTCTCGCGTTCGCCGGGCGCGGGGACGTCGCCGAGCGTGATGTCGATGGCGACGCGGCGCAAGTGCTTGCAGCGCGCGCCACGGAAGCGGTGGTCTGGGCACGTACAGCGGCCGGCCTCGGGGTCGACGTCGTAGACGCGTCCCGAGGGCGACCACACCTCGTACGTGCCGTCGCCGGCCGCCGACACCCGCATCGCTTCGCGGCGGGCGCGGCGACTCCGGTCGTCGCCCGAGCGGGACGGCTTCGTGGAGGGACTCATACCACTGGATACGCGCTACAGCCGCCTAAACCCCACAAAACCGCGGAACCTAAACGAGTACGCGCCCTACTTTTTGGGGCGAGCAGAGCGACGTTTTGGGGCGGGCGGAGCGCGGTGAGCGCGCCGCCAGCGCGCGCTCGCGGCGGGCGCAAGCGGGGCGTCTGTCGCGGCGCGGTGCCGGAATTTGTGGGGCGCGCGACGGCTTCGAAGCGCTTTTGGCCGGGCCGACGAAAGCCCGGGGTATGTCTGAAGGCATCGACGCCCGCCTCGAAGCGGCGATAGCCGTCCTGTCTACCCTCGTCTTCATCGCCATCCTCGTCGCCGCCGGGACGATGACCGAGGGGTTCGGTGAGACGGGCGCGTACGCCGTCATCGCCGCCGTCGTCGTGTTCATCGTCCTGATGGGCGTCGTCGGCTACTGGTTGTCCGGCAAACAGGGCGAAAGCTAGGCTTCTGCGTCCGCGTCCGCGCTCTCGTCGTCTCGCTCCCGCCAGTCCTCCAGGTCTTCGTCGTCCTCGTCGTCCAGTTTCGCCTCGTAGTACGACAGCGGGTGGTTGATGGCGTCGCAGAGGTCGTCCGGGTTCACGCAGTCCCCGTACGCCTTCATCGTCGCACACGACGGCGCGGTGTACTCCGTGGGACTGGTCTCGCCCTGGATGTGGTCGGTCTGGTAGCGCGTCATCTCCTCCCCGAACCCGGGATTGACTTCGTAGATTTCCACGATTTCGTCGGTGGAGAGGCCGACGTTCGCGAGGAACGCCGTGATGGCGAACCGGCTGTGGTGGGGGAGGTGTTCGCCGCGCTGAATCTGGTCGAGGAGGTGTTGCATGCACGGCGGGAACAGTTCCGGGACGACGGTGTCGATTTCGCGCGTGAGGTCCATGTCCGCGAGCACGTCCCTGACGGCGGTCGCCGGCGCCTCCATCGCGTCCGCGATTTCGTCGGGGACGTCAAGCGGCAGGCCCTCGGCGACCCGGTCGCGGACCGCTTGCTCGAGGAGCGTGTCGAGTTCCGCGTCCGTGACGGGGACGCGGCCGTCGCGGAGCGCGCGGTTGACGAGGCGCCAGTCGTCGGGTCGAAGCGAGGACGCCAGCAGGAGGTACGTCGGCACGTCGACGTCGTAGCCGTCCTGGGTGGCGTGGACGTGGTCGGTGAGGTCGAACTCGCGGAGGAGTTCCGCGCGGGAGAGCGCGGCGTCGTTGCCGACGCTCTTCAGTTCGGTGTCGTCGGTCTCGTCGGCCGTGAACCGGTCGTAGGCCGCCCGGGCTTCGGCGTCCGCGTACTTCCGGACGAGCACGTGTTCGTCGACGACGGAGACGAGTACGCGCGCCACGGGATACGAGAGCAGTTCGACGCGGTCGGAGCGGGCGCGCTCGCCGACGTCGCCCTCGGTGAGCGCGCCGACGACGCGTTCGCGTGCGCGCTCGACGACGGCGTCCTCCTCGGCGACCACTCGCGCGAGGTCGACCCCGGCCTCCTGGACTGCCTGCCGGGCTTCGCCGAGGAACGGGTAGCGTGCGTGGCGCGCGTTCATCGCTGTCACCTTTGCGAGCGGACGCCGATAAACACCCCGGCTCGGGGACGCGGGACGCGACAGCCGGCGCGCCAGTGGGCGCGCGCCGACCGAAGGGCTATCGGTGCCGGACACCCTGAGTCGGGGTATGTTCGCGCGCGGCCCGTGGAAGTGGACGTACGCGCTGCCCGCCGCAGTCGTCGGTGCGGCGCTGCTCGCCGTGTCCTCGCTGTGGGGACTGCTCGGAGTCGCGCTCGCCGCGTTCGTGCTATGGTTCCACCGCGACCCCGAGCGGTCGCCGGCGGGTGCGGGCGCCGTCTCGCCGGCGGACGGAAAGGTCTCCGTCATCCGGGAGGACGACGACGGCCGCGTCCGCGTCGGCGTGTTCATGAACGTCCACGACGTGCACGTGAACCGCGCGCCCCTCGACGGCACCGTCGAGTCCGTCGAGCACCGGCCGGGCGGCCACCGGCCGGCGTTCGACAAGGAGTCCGAGCACAACGAGCGCGTCCGCATCGAGTGCGGCGCGTTCGAGGTGGTGCTCATCGCGGGCGCGTTCGCGCGCCGCATCCACCCCTACGTGGAGGCGGGCGACGACGTCGCGCGCGGCGACCGCATCGGCCACATCTCGTTCGGGAGTCGCGCGGACGTGGTGTTGCCGCGCGAGTACGACACGCAGGACGTGGTCGTGCGCGACGGCGAGTCCGTCACGGCCGGCGAGACGGTTCTCGCGCGGCGCACGCGAGACGGGACACAGCGGCACTGACCGACAGCGTGTCACCGCGGCACTGACCGACAGCGTGT
>JBDGQF010000339.1:0-5120 GCA_042219255.1 Halobacterium sp.
GAATCAACGTGAACGTCGACCCGAGCGACCTCTCGGGCGACGCGACGAGCGTGCGGGCGGAAGCGGGCGACGTCGAACGCCGCCTGTTCGTGCAGCGCGTCCTCGAGCGGTTCCACGAGCTACGGGACGACCCGGACGCAGTCCTCGACGCGTGGCGCGGGCACGCGGCGACCATCGGAGAGCGCGTGCGCGTCGAGACGTCGGACGGGGACGTGGTCGGCGACGCCGTCGACGTCACCGAGCACGGCGCGCTCGTCGTGGACACGGGCGACGGCGAACGCGTCGTCCACGCCGGTGACTGCCAGCACCTCCGGCCGGTCGGACAGCAATAGTCCCGCCTGCGAGACTTCAGTCCCCGTCGTCGACGCGCACCGTCAGCACCGGTACCGACGACGACCGGACGACCTTCTCCGCGACGCTCCCGAGCAGGAGGCGGTCGATGCCGCCGCGGCCGTGCGTCCCCATCACGACGAGGTCGCAGTCCTCGTCCTCCGCGTACCGGACGATTTCCCTGCTCGGGGAGCCGTCGACGAGCGCGCGCTCGACGGGGACGCCGCGCGCCTCGGCGATGCCCTCGACGTCGTCGAGCGCTGCGGCGCCCTCCTGGTTCATCATCGCGGCGACGCTCTCCCACGACGACTCCATCGGGAGACTGGAGAAACTCGCGGAGTTCACGACGTACAGCGCGTGAATCGTCGCGTCGTGTTCCGCCGCGAGGTCGATGGCGTGTTCGACCGCCTGTCGTGTCTCCTCGGAGCCGTCGGTCGGCACGAGGATGCGCTCGTAGCGGCCCATGTGTGGTACACCTTGACTCGGCGGTGGCTTAACTTTCGGGGCGACCTGTCGACCGACGGGAACCACCGGAGCACCGGCGGCGGCAGCGTCTGGTCACTCGGCGTCCGGCAGGTGGACGCGCTTGACGTCGCTGGCGCCGGCGCGGCGGACGACGGCGCGCACGGCGTCCCGGTAGCCCGTGAGGTTGTCCGAGTCGCCGTCGAGGACGAGCACGCGCGCGTCCCGGCCGGCCTCCAGGACGCCACAGTTGGCGTCCACGATTTCCGCGCCGGCGCGCGTCGCCATCCGGAGGACTTCGGGCGCGGACACGTCGAACAGTTTGCTCGCGAACGCCATCTCCCGGAACATCGACGGACTGTTCGTCATCACGTTGTCCGTGCCGAGCGCGACCTCCGTTCGGTCCAGGAGTTCGCGAACCGGCGGGAGGCCGACGTCCGTCACGAGGTTCGACCGCGGGCACACGGCGACCGGAATCTGGTTGTCCTGCACGCGGTCGAGGTGGATGCCCTCGGCGTGCACCATGTGCACGAGCAGGTCGGGGTCGAGGTCGATGGCGGGATTGATGTCCGTCGGGTCTACTTCGCCGGCGTGGATGGCGAACGGCTTGCCGGCGTCCCGGGCGGCGTTGCGCTCGCGCCCGAATTCGCCGTCCGCGGCGCCGCTCGCGCCGAACCCGTCGGCGACGTCGAGGACGTCCGCCGTCTCGCGCCCGAACACGAACGGCTCCACGCCGACGTCCGCGGCGGCCTCGCGGAGCGCGTGCACGCCCTCCACGCCGCCCTCGCGGAACTCCAGGGTCATCGCGGTGCCCGTCGCCTCCATGAACTGGAGGCTGCGCCGCATCCCCTCAACGAGTTCCGAGCGGTCGGCGTCCCGCAGCAGTCGGTGTTTGAGGCCGTCGGGCGGCGCGACCAGTTCTTCGAGCGTGAGGCCGCGGCCCGCTTCCTTCGCGATTGAGTCCCCGAGGTGCGTGTGGGCGTTCACGAACGCCGGCAGCACGACGTCGTCGGACTCCGTCAACTCCTCGTCCAGTCGCACGACTTCGCCGTCCTCCACGACGAGCGTGCCCTCGACTGGCTCGTAGTCCTCGCCCCAGAGGACGGTCCCGGACAGTTCCATACCGGGGCCAGCACCTCCGGGCCCGTGAACCTTACTTAAAATCCGCGAGCGACGCGTGCCGGCCGGGCGTGTTCACTTCGCTGATGAGCGCGCCGTCCGTCTCCAGGCCGAGCACGCGCTCGGCGGCGTGCCCGACGGCCTCGACGTAGTCCTCGGGCGCGTACACGCCGAGGCGCCAGTGTTCGCGCTGGGCGACCTGGAGCGCGTTCACGAGCGTGGACTGCTCGTCGAGGCGCCGTACTTCGCCGTTGACGACGACGCCCGTCGTGGACTCGCGCATCGACGGCTTCCCGGGGACGTCGAGGATGACGCCGTCCGGGTCGACGCCGGCGTCCGCGGCGACGTCCGCCTCGAACTCGCGGACGGCGTCGTGGTCTGCGTCGAGGACGTCCTCGTCGACGTCGCCCATCTCCGCCCAGACGGCGCGCTTGTAGAGGTCGCGGTCGGCGAGGCGGCGGCCGAACTCGCGGGACTCGTCGTGCGTGCGCAGCGCGACGGAGAGTTCGTGGTCGTCCATGCGGCGGAGCTGGCCGGCGTCGATTTCGGTGGTGTCGAGGAGGGCTTCGGTGCCCCTGCGCAGCATCGACTTGCTGATGCGCGCGACGTGGTGGCTGTACACGGTGGGGTTCATGAGGGCGCGCGCGAGCAGGAGGCTCTCCGCGGTCTGGACGTTCCCCTCCGCGAGCACGAGGTCGCCGTCGATGAACGTGAGTTCGCGGACGAGGCGGCCGTGGTCGATGGTGCCGTAGGGGACGCCGGTGTGGTGGGCGTCCCGCACGAGGTAGTCCATGCGGTCGACGTCCAGTTCGCCCGCCACTAGCTGGGCGAGTTGGCCCTCGCCGCGCACGAGGCGCGCCACCTCGCCGGGGTCGATGTCGTGGGATTCGAGGACGCGTGCGACCTCGCCCTCGGCGACGAGGCCGTCGACGTCGTCGTGTTCCTTGCCGGTGCGGCGCGCGACGACGTCCTCGACGTTGTGACTGAACGGACTGTGGCCGACGTCGTGGAGGACTGCGGCGGCGCGCACGCGTTCGGCGCGCTGGCCGCCGATGTCGAGGTGGTCGAGCGCGCGGTCGGCGAGGTGGAAGACGCCCAGCGAGTGCTCGAATCGCGTGTGGTTCGCGGAGGGGTAGACGAGCGCGACGGTGCCGAGTTGCTTGATGCGGCGGAGGCGCTGGACGGGCGGCGTGTCCAGCAAGTCGGCGGCGACGCCCGCGACCTCGATGTGGTCGTGGACGCTGTCCTTGATGGTCGTCATTGGTCGGGGATTCGTCACTCTCGCCTAAAAACCCGTGGACGCGCCCGGCAGCCGTTCAGCAGGCCGGTCACCGCCCACAGCCACGTCCTCGCGCGGGTGGCTGACGTGGCCGCCTTCGGAGGGGTTTTCCGCGCGCCCCCCGAACCCGGGAGGTATGCGGAAGCAAATCGCGGCCATCGCCGTCGCAGCCCTCCTCGTGTTCGCCGGGTGTAGCGCCGGCGGAGACGGCGGCGCCACGACGGCAGCGCCCGAGACGACCGACGCACCGACCGACACCACGGCGACCGAGAGCAGCGACGACGGGCCGGTTTACGAGTCGCCGCTGGACGCCGCGACGGTCGCGGACAACCACGAGTCGGCTATCCGGGACGCCGGGACGTTCACGCTCGTCTCCACGTCCAACCAGACGCAGGGCGGCCAGTCGTACACCGTGACGTCGACCGTCGCGGCGGACGTCGAGACGGGCGAGTTCCTGACTGAACAGCAGGCAGCAGGCCGCGTCATCGAAGTGTACGGGTTCGGGAACGGCACCGCGTACCGCCGCGTCGAGCGCTCCTCGGGCGAGACGCAGTACGCCGTGCCGCCCCAGACGCCGAACGCCTCACAGCTAGCTGGCGGCGACATCGAGTCGTTCGTGAAGGCGTTCTCCTTCGACCACGCGGGCAGTGAGACTATCGACGGCACGTCCACGCACGTCTACGAGGCCAGCGGCGTCGAGGACATCAACGAGTCCGAGTTCTCGAACCTCGACGTGGAGAACGTCTCCAGCATCGACGCGGGCGTCTACGTCACCGACGACGGCCTCGTCAAGCAGTTCGAGTACAGCATGACCGTCAGCACACAGAACGGCGACGTCAGCATCAGCGTCCGGCAGCGGTACACGGACGTCGGGTCGACCACCATCGAACAGCCGCCGTGGCTCGACGAGGCGCGCGCGAACACCTCCCAGTAGCGCGCCGGTAGTGAGCCCAGTGGGGAGGCCACGCTCTCGTTTTTCCTCGCGTCCCGTCGGCCGGTGACGCAAGGGTTTACCGGACCGCCCGTCCACGTCCACGTATGACGACGTTCCTCGCCGGGGGGACGGGGACGCCGAAACTCCTCGCCGGCGGCCGCGGCGTGTTCGACCCCTCCGAGACGACAGTCGTCGGGAACACCGGCGACGACGTGGAACTCGGCGGCCTGCTCGTCTGCCCGGACGTCGACACCGTCCTGTTCGAGGGCGGCGACGTGTTAGACCGCGAGACGTGGTGGGGTATTGAGGGCGACGAATCGACGACCCACGACTACCTCCTCGACCTCTCCGAGCGCGCCGGCATCGACCCGGGGCCGCGGTACTTACCGGACGACAAGCAGACGGCCGGACGCGACCTGGCGCGATGGCGGCGGTTCTCCGCGGCGGCGGAGTTCATGTTCATCGGCGACCGCGACCGCGCCGTCCACACCCTCCGCACCAGCCTCCTCGACGAAGGGCGCTCGCTCACCGAGGTCACGCGCACGCTCGCGGACGCGTTCGGCCTCGACGTCGACCTCGTGCCGATGAGCGACGACCCCGTCGCGAGCATCGTCCACACGCCCGACGGCGAACTGCACTTCCAGGCGTTCTGGGTCGCGGAGGGCGGCAGTCCCGAGGTGATGGACGTGGAGTTCCGCGGCGCCGACGGCGCCACGGCCGCACAGCCGGCGGTCGACGCTATCAGGGACGGCCCAGTCGTCGTCGGTCCGTCGAACCCCGTGACGAGCATCGGCCCGATGCTCGCGCTGGACGGCATCGCGGACGCGCTCCGCGAGACCACCGTGGTCGCCGTCTCGCCGTTCGTGGAGGACGAGGTGTTCTCCGGGCCCGCTGCGAAGCTCATGGAAGCGGTCGGCTACGAGGCGTCGACGGCGGGCGTCGCGGACGCCTACCCGTTCGCGGACGCGTTCGTCCTGGACGACGCGGACGACACCG
>JBDGQF010000219.1:0-5119 GCA_042219255.1 Halobacterium sp.
CCGGGCGTGACGCTGCTGGAAAGCGACGACCGCGGGACGCTCGCCGCGCTCGTCGCGGCGGCGCTGGAGGGACGCGACGGCCCCGTGCGGTGGGTGGACGCGCGCAACCACGCGTCGACGTTCGCGCTCTCGGAGGCCGGCCGCACGCACAGAATTCTGGACAAGGTGCAGGTCGCACGGGCGTTCACCGCGCACCAGCACCACGCGCTCGTCCGACAGCTGGTCGTGGAGGTGCGGCGGCCGACGGCGTTCGTCGTCGCGCCCGCCGTGGACGACCTCTACGCGGACGACGACCTGCTCGCGCAGGAAGCCGACCGGCTGCGGGAGGCGTCGCTGTCGACGCTGTCCGCGCTCGCCGACGCGCGCGACCTGCCGGTGCTCGTCACCGCCAGCGACGAGAACGCGGTCGCCGAGTACGCCGACGAGACTGTCGCCGTGGAGGACACGCGGTTCGGCCCGCGGTTCGACGCGGGCGACGACGAGACGACGGCGTACTGGACGCGCGGCGGCTGGCAGACCACGATTCCGTACTGGGTCGACCTCCTCGGGTCGGTCAGCGGGCCGGTGCCGGTCGCGCGCCCGGAGGTGGTGGCCTGATGGGGCGCACCAACCCCACGTACCGGAACCACCTGGACGCCTACGAGCAGCGGTGTCAGGCGTTCCGGCGCGCGCTCCGCCGCGAGTACAAGGACGACTTCGACCGGCTGTTCGAGCACGCGCGCAACCACGCGCACGCCGCCGGCCACCTGAACGCGACCGACCCGGAGCGCGCCGCCCTGCTGTCGATGCTGCTCGCACAGCAGGCCGAGATTCGGGAGCTCCGCGAGCGACTGGACTGATGGCGTACGCGTTCGACTTCGACCGCGGCGGCGTGACGGTCTGGCACGCCCGCGCGGACGGGAGCGTGGCCGTCGAGCGCGACGCCGACTACGCGCCCACCGTCTATGTGCACGCCGACGACGGCCCGCTGCGCGCGCTCGCCGACCGCCTCGCCGACGACCCGAAGGTCGCCGGCCTGCGGTGGCCCGAGAAGCGCCTCGACCTGCACGCCGACAGCCCCACGGAGGTGCTGGCCGTCGACGTCGAGCGCGTCTCGGAGGTCAGTACGCTCGCGCGCGAGGTCCGGGTCGAACACGAGGCCAGTCACGCGCCCGGGACGTTCCGGCTGTTCGACGTGGACTTCTCGCCTGGGTTCCGGTACTGCGTGGAGACCGGCACCGACCCGACGCCCGACCGCGAGTTGCGCACGCTCGCGGTGCGGACGACCGACCGCGCGCTCGCGGCCGGCGACCTCTCCGCGCTGCGCGTCGACGGCGAACGCGTCGAGGGCAGCGAGACGGCCGTCCTGCGCACGCTCGCGTCCAGAATCGGGCGCGCCGACCCGGACGTCCTCGTCGTCAGCCACGGCGGCCTCCTCGAACTGGCCGCGGAGCGCGCCGCCGCGCTCGGCGTCGACTTCCAGTGGGGACGCAGCGCGGAGGACGCGACACTCCTCGGTGACACCGACCCAGACGCCGTCCCCGACCCCCAGGTCACACAGCTCTCGGGCGCGAACACGTTCGTGAGCTACGGGCGGACGGGGCACTCGCCGGCCAGGTACACGGTGACCGGTCGCGCCGTCCTCGACGAGTCGAACAGCTTCCTCTGGGGGCAGTCCGGGCTCGCCGGCCTCCGCTATCTCGTCCAGCGGTCGTGGAAGCCCATCGAGGAAGCCGGCTGGGCGAGCATCGGGAACGTCCTCACCGCGATGCAGACCCGGGAAGCCCTCGACAGGGGCGTGCTCGTGCCGTGGAACAAGTGGGAGCCAGAGCAGTTCAAGGACGCGCGCACGCTCCAGGCCGCCGACCGCGGCGGCACGACGCTCGCGCCCGAGGTCGGACTGCACCGCGACGTCTACGAAATCGACTTCGCGTCGCTGTACCCGACCATCATCTGCGAGTACAACGTCAGCCCGGACACCGTGCTCTGCGACTGCCACCCAGACCGCGAGGACGTGCCGGAACTCGGCTACAACGTCTGCCCCGAGGACGGGTTCCTGGGGGACGTGCTCGGCCCGCTGCTCAAGCACCGCGCCGGCATCAAAGACGACCTCGAGGACGCCACCGGCGACGAGCGCGAGCGCCTCGAAGCCGTCTCCTCGGCCATCAAGTGGGTGCTCGTGTCGTGTTTCGGCTACCAGGGCTACCGGAACAGCAAGTTCGGGCGCATCGAGTGCCACGAGGCCATCAACGCGTACGCCCGCGACATTCTCCTGCGGGCGAAAGACGACCTCGAACGCGCGGGCTGGCACGTCGCGCACGGCATCGTGGACAGCCTCTGGGTGACGCCGCTGGCGGACGCCGAACCCCTGGACGCGGTCTGCGAGCGCATCACCGACGACGCGGGCGTCCGCCTCGAGCGCGAGGCGCGCTACGACTGGGTGTGTTTCGTGCCGCGCAGCGACGGCGACGGCGGCGCGCTCACCACGTACTTCGGGAAGGTCGCCGGCGAGGACGAGTACAAGCTCCGCGGCGTCGAGGCGCGCCAGCGCTCCACGCCGGCGTTCGTCGCGGACTGCCAGCGCGAGTGGCTGTGCGTCCTCGACCGCGCGACCGACGCAGACGGGGACGCCGGCGACGTCGACGAGCGCGCGCCGGCGGCCGTGGTGGACGCGCTCCAGCGCGACCTCCAGGCGCTCCGCGACGGGAGCGTCGACCCGGCCGACCTCGCGGTGACGCGGCGCGTGTCGAAGCCGCGCGGCGAGTACCGCCACGAGACGCGCGCGGTCGCGGCACGCCGCCGGTACGACGCCCACGGCATCGACCGCCACCCGGGCCAGAGCGTCGAGTACGTGGTCGTGGACGACGACGCCGACGGCCGCCAGCGCGTCCGCCTGCCGTTCGAGGACGGCGCCGCGGACTACGACGCCGACCACTACGCCGACCGCTTGCTGCGCGCCGCGGAGTCCGTCGTCTCGCCGTTCGGCTGGAACCGCTCGCGCGCCGAGCGCGAACTCCGGTCGACGCGGGACGCCGCACTCTCGTCGTTCTGAGCGAGGAGCGCTCTCGCCTCGGTCAGCGACCCGAGCGTATAGGGGGTGGCCGCGCGTCGCCGCGTGTATGGCGAAGACAGTCGACGACCTGCGGAACGAGATTCGCGCCGCCACCGGCCGGTTCGAGCGCGAGGCGTCCGCGGACTTCACGAAAGAGGAACTGGCAGCGGTCTGCGAGACCGTGGGCGCGGACGTGGACACGTCGGAGCGCCCGGGGAAGGCGGCGATGCGCGCGGGAATCCGCGAGCGAGTGAACGGTCTCGCGTCGCCGGACGGCGACAACGAGACGCGGCCGTTCCGGAAAGCAGAACTGGAAGCCATCGCGCGGGCGCTCCGCGAGGACGAGGAGGAAGGCTGAGTGCGCCCGGCGACCGGCCAGTTCGACCACAGCGCCACCCCGGCGAGAAGCGGCAGACGCTCACCAGTTAGGTGTCCTTTTCAGTAGCAGGGGCGTGAGGTACTGGTATTCGCACGCCGCCGCGCGTGCCCTCCTCGGAAGCCATGAATGCCGCATCTCGTCGAAACGCTGGACTGTTCGTGTTGCTGTCGGTACTCTGGGGGTTCTCGTTCGTCGCAATCAAGGCCGGTCTCAGCGCGATTCCGCCGGTGTTCTTCGCGGCGCTCCGGTTCGACGTCGCGGTGCCGCTGCTGTTGGTGTTCATCGCGTCACGGTACGACGACTGGGTGCCGCAGACGCGGGCGGACGTCGCGGGTGTGGCCGTCGGCGCGGTCACCGTCATCGCGGCGAACAACGGCCTGTTGTTCCTCGGCCAGCAAGCGATAACGCCCGCCGCAGCGTCCGTGATGTACGGCCTGAACCCGATTCTCGCGCCGGCGTTCGCGTTCGTACTGCTCGACCAGCGCCTCGACGCGGTGAGCGTCCTGGGGATTCTCGTCGGCCTGGTGGGCGTCGTCGTCATCGTCCAGCCGTCGCCGGAAGCGCTGACGTCCGGGTCGACGGTCGGCCAGGTGACGGTGCTGGCGGCCGCGGCGTCCGTCGCGCTCGGGAGCGTCCTCCTGCAGCGCGTCGAACCGACGCTGGACAGCATCCCGATGACGACGTGGGCGATGGTCGGCGGCGCCGCGCTCCTGCACGCGTCGAGTTTCGCGCTCGGCGAGTCGTTCGGCGGCAGCGTCCTCACGCCGACGGTGCTCGCGGCCGTCGCCGTCGTCGGCGTGCTGTCGACGGCCGTCGCCTACCCCATCTTCTTCACGCTCATCCGGCGCATCGGTTCGGTGCGCGCGAACCTCGTCGCGTACGCCGTCCCCGTCTGCGCCGCAATCACGGGCTGGCTGCTGTTCGGCGCGGGCGTCACGCCCACGACGGCGCTCGGGTTCGTCGTCGTGGTGACCGGCGTCAGCCTGCTCGAACGCCACGTCGTCGCCGAAGAACTCCGGCGCGCACTCGACTGAAACGAAAAATCAGGTGTCGGCGAGCGAGCCGACTGCTTCGACGCCGTCCTCGTCCTCGGCGAGCCACTCCTCCGCCCACGACTCGATGGCGTCGAAGACGGGGAACAGCGACTCGCCTTTCGCGGTCAGCGAGTAGTACGTCGCCACGGGGGACTCCTCTTCGAGGCGGCGGTCGACGAACCCCATCTCCTGGAGGTCGTCGAGGACGCGCGAGAGCGTCCGCGAACTGGCGTCCGTCGAGCGTTTCAGTTCGTTGAACCGCTTCTCGCCGTCCTGCAGGTCGTGGAGCACGATGAGCCGCCACTGGGAGCCGATTTGTTCCAGCGAGTCGATGACGTGACACGCCTCTTCGCTGTATCGTTCGTCTGCCATGTCAGTGGGTACGCGGCCGGAGCCCATAGTGGTTCCGACTGGCTATCAGGTAACGGAGTGACACCAGCAGTGTCGCCGGTCACCGGCCGTAGCCGACACCACTTGCGACAGCCAGGTGCGTCGGCGGGACGCGCCAGATGACGCGGCCGTTACCGGGTGGCCCCGGGGTTAGATGAAGGGTTTACGTGTGGGACGGCTAGGACGCCACATGCCAGACGCCGACCCCCACGCGGGACAGCCAGTCGAACACCGCGGGACGCCCCTCAAAGACGCCGAGCGCGCCGTAATTCTCCTGCACGGCAG
>JBDGQF010000454.1:0-5109 GCA_042219255.1 Halobacterium sp.
CGAGGACGCCCTCCTCGGCGAGTTCGGCGGTGACGTTCAGGCCGGTCTGGCCGCCGAGGCCCGCGATGACGCCGTCCGGGTCTTCCTGGGCGATGACGTCAGCGATGGCGTCCGTGGTGATGGGTTCGATGTACACCGCGTCCGCCATCTCGGGGTCGGTCATGATGGTCGCGGGGTTGGAGTTCACGAGCACGACTCGCACGCCTTCCTCCTGGAGCGCCCGGCACGCCTGCGCGCCGGAGTAGTCGAATTCCGCGGCTTGTCCGATCTGGATTGGGCCACTCCCAATGAGCAGTACCGTGCGTTCGTCGTGCTCGCTCATTGCTACTCGTGTGGAGTTCGCCCATCGTAATAAACTACGCGGAACAGTTAGAGCATCGTAGCGGAATTACGAAAATCGAAACGACTCGGCGCCGACACGTCCACGACCCACAGTGACCCTATCCACTCCGCGACGAAGGATAGAACAGTCCCGTCGGCCCGCTACGCGGGCGTGTCGTACTCGTCCTCGAACTCGCGCGCGTCCCGGTACCGGTCGACGAACGCGCTCACGTCGAACTCCTGCATCTGCCGCTCGAACTCCGAGGCCGTCGAATCGTCGTCGGCGTGACTGACCGCGTGGTCCATCAACTCCACGACCAGTTCCACGACCACCTCGTGGAGCTCGCGCGCGTCCATATCCGTCACCCACAGCAGCGCGTACCCCACGCTCCCGTTCTCGCTGCCGTCCACGGCGACGACGTCCTCGGGTAACTGCTCCATCACCGACCCCATCAGGTGCGGCGTCCCGAACTCCTCGAACTCGTCATCGGGCGCGGGCTCAACCGCCTCCTGCAGGACGCTCACGATGGACTCCGGCACGAACCGCGACGGCGGATGCATGTCCATCACGACGGCGTGCGTGCCACCGCACGAGCACTCGTACTCGCGCATCCCCAGGTCGAAGTCCTTCACGTGCGCGCTCTCCCCGCAGGGCAACTCCACCCAATCGTCGTCGTCCTCCGTGCCCGGTACGCGCGGCTCAGTCATTGCCCGCCCGTTCGCCGCCCGCGCGGTTAAGCCCCGCGGAGCGTCCCCAGTGTCGGCCACACGCCGCGGACTGCTCGCTGCCGCTGACCGCCGAGTACTCGCTGCCGATGGCCGCTTTCCACCGGCCAAATCTTCATACTCTCGGTCTGCGACCACTGACGCATGGCCGCCATCGAAATCGAGTCCCTCACCAAGCGCTACGGCGACCTGGTCGCCGTCGACGACGTCTCCTTCGCCGTCGAGTCCGGGGAGGTGTTCGGGTTCCTAGGCCCGAACGGCGCCGGGAAGACGACGACCCTCCGCACGCTCCTGGGGATGCAGGCGCCGACCAGCGGCGTCGTCTCCGTCCTCGGCTACGACACGACCGTCGAGGGCCAGCGCCTCGACGCGCTCGCCCAGACCGGCTTCCTCCCCGCGCACCCGCAGTTCGACGAGCGCGCGACCGGCCGCGAGATTCTCGACCTCCACGAGTCCCTGAAGGGCGGCAGCCGCCGCGCCGACCTCCTGGAACGGTTCGACCCACCGCTCGACCGCCCTGTGCGCGAGTACTCCACGGGGAACGTCCAGAAACTCGGCATCGTGCAGGCGTTCATGCACGACCCGGACGTCGCCGTGCTCGACGAACCGACGTCGGGCCTCGACCCCCTGCTCCAGGAGCGCTTCAACGAGTTCCTGCGCGGCGAGCGCGACCGCGGCACCACCGTCCTGTTCTCCAGTCACGTCCTCAGCGAAGTGCGTCGCGTCTGCGACCGCGTCGCCGTCCTCCGGGACGGCAGACTGGTAGCGGTCGAAGCCGTCGAGTCGCTGCTCGACCGCACGGGAAAAGTCGTGCGTGCCCGCGTGGACGGCGACCCGCCGCCGGACGCCTTCGACATCCCTGGCGCGTCGGACGTCACGAGGCGCGACGCGGACGGCGCGACCCAGGTGTCGTTCACGTTCACCGGCGACGTGGACGCGCTAGTCGACGAACTCGAACGGTACTCGCTGCTCGAACTCGACGTCGAGGAAGCGCCACTGGAGGACGTCTTCCTCCAGTTCTACGGGGGTGGGGAGCGTGCTTGAGCTGGCGGCGTACGGCGCGCGGAAGCGACTGAAGGGCGCGCTCGCGCTCGCCGTCGGCCTGTCGGCGTTCAGCGCGATGTACGCCGCGTTCTTCCCGTCGTTCACGAACACCCTCGACCTCGAATCCTACATCGAGGCGCTACCGCCCGTGTTCGTGGAGGCGTTCGGCCTGCGCGCGTTCAATACCATCGAGGGGTTCCTCGCGACCGAACTCTACCAGTTCGCGTGGGTCGTCCTGCTCGGGCTCTACCTCGCGTACAGCGCCGCGTCGCTGGTCGCCGGCGACGTCGAGGACGACCGCATCGACCTCCTGCTCGCGCTCCCCGTCTCCCGCGCCCGCATCGTCGCCGAGAAGTACGTCTCGCTCGCGCCCGGTGTCCTCGTCGTGAACGTCGTCGTCGCCGCCGCGACCTGGACTGCGACGCGCGCCATCGGCTACCCAATCGGCACCGTCGACCTCGTGGTCGTGCACGCGCTCTCGCTGCCCTACCTGTTCGCCTGCGCCGCCATCGGCCTCGCGTTCAGCGTGCTCGTCGACCGCGAGAGCGTCGCGCAGCGCGCCGCCATGGCCACCGTCTTCGGCCTGTTCCTCCTCGAATCGGTCGTCGCGACCACGGACTACGAGTGGGCCGGTGCAATCGCGCCGATGCGGTACTACGACCCTACCGCGATTCTCGTCGACGGCACTTACGACGTCGCCGGCGCCGCCATCCTCACAGCCGCAACTCTCGCGCTCGTCGCCGGCAGCCAACTGTACTTCCGGCAAAAAGACGTGAACTAACGACAGCAACCAGTCCGAGCAACCGACAACGAGCATCCGCGAGCGAGCGGTTCGAGGAACCCGAGCGAAGCGGTTCACCGCGCGAGCGAGTGGAACGAGCGAGCGCGGGCCGACGACTGAACGGAGCGAAGCGGAGTGAAGGAGGAGTGCTTTTTCCCCAAGTTTTTGCCAGCGAGGGCGGCCTCCGGCCGCCCTCGCGCAGCAAAAAGTGGCTTAGGGCCAGTCGTCGCGGACTTCGGCTTCTTCCTGTTCGTCGTCCTCGGTGTCGTCGGCGAGTTCCCAGTCGGCTTTGTCGGCGGCGTCTTCGAGGGGGAGGTACTCCCAGCCGACTTTTTCGGCGAGTTTGCGGTCGTCGTCGTCGACGCCGATGAAGACGTGGCGTTCGGTGTCGAACTGGCGTTTGACGGATTCGAGGGACTCTTCGCGGCCCTTCGGGCCGGAGAAGAAGTCCTGGCGGATGCGGCGTTTGCGCGTGAAGTTGGTGACGACGTACGTGGGTTCGTCGGAGACGACGCCGACGTACTCCGTCCATTGGCGTGCGCCCGCGAACGCGGTGCCGGGTTTCGCGAGTTCCTGGAGCGCGGACAGCTCGAACGCGAGGGTCATGTCCGTGCTGCCGCCGGATTGGCTCATGGCTGGACGTGGGGCGTGGACGGGAAAAACGGCTTCGGTCGCGGGGCGTTACTGGGCGATGTCGACGCGGTAGTAGCCGGTGAACCGTACGACTTCGCCGTCGGAGAAGTAGTCCGCGGCTTCTTCGGGGATTGTGACGGCGTCGTTGTGGACGGCTTTGGGGAGCGCCGCCTGTGCCTGGTCGTGGAGTTCGTCGTAGTCGCGGACGTCCCTGTCTGCGGGTGGCGTGGTTTCGGTCGCTTCCAGGAGTGGGTTCATGTGGTCACCGGCATCCGTGTGCCATGACAACTTATGACACGATAGGATATAAGGATACTGGTAGACGCAATCCGGAACGAACGACGGTGTCCCTGCTGGACGTGTGCGCCGAACGACTCCTGTGGAGACCGAGCGAGAAACCGACCGTAGTGAGCGAGACGAGTGAGAGAACCGGTAAGAGATACGGAACCCAGAACCGGTGAGCGAGCCGCCGCGAGTCAGTCCGCTACTGTTCCTGGGGGATGGCGAGGTCGTCGATGTCGAAGTTCTCCTGCAGGAGGACGTCCTTCTGGTCGGCGACCACGGCTTCGTCCTTGATGAGCTGCTTGTACTTCGACTGCGGCGCGAGGTTCCCGATGAGGACGCCGCCGATGAGTTTGCCGTCCTTGAACGTGAGGCGGCGCCACTCGTCGTCGCCGTACTTGCGCTCGGCTTCGTCGTCGCCCATCGTCGGGAAGCCAAACGAGAGGAACGGGAAGTCGAAGTGCGTGATGGAGTACGAGGACACCCAGCGGAACGGCTCCGTCTCGACGTCGTGGCCGCTGTCCGCGAGCATCACTTTCCCGGCGAGCGCGCCCTGCTGTTTCGCGGAGCCCCACGAGCCGTTCTGCGCGCGCTCGTCCATGATGGTGTCGTAGAACTGCGTGATGTCGCCCGCCGCGTAGACGTCCTCCGCGTCCGTGCGCATGAACTCGTCGACGTGCACGCCGCCGTCGATGGTGGCGTCCGTGTCCTGCAGGATTTCGACGTTGAAGTCGAGGCCGATGGCGACGCCGACGAAGTCCGACTCGTGGCGCACGCCGTTCGCGTCGACGGTGGCGACGACTTCCCCGTCGTCGTCCGTCTCGAAGCGGTCGGCGCCGGAGTCGAAGACGGGTTCGACGCCCATCTCGCGGAGGCCGTCGTGGATGATCTCCGCGCCGTCCTCGCTGAGCGCGTACCGCCACCAGCGGTTGCCGCGCATCAGGTACTTCGCGTCGACGTCCTGGCCGCCGCAGATGGCGGCGAGGTCGATGCCGAGCAGGCCCGCACCGATGACGACGCCGGTGTCGGCGTCATCGGCGTGCTCGCGGATGCTGCGCGCGTCCTGGAACGTCCAGAAGTGGTGGACGCCGTCCGCGTCGGAGTTCTCGACGGGGAGCTGGTTCGGCGTGCCGCCAGCGGCGACGAGGAGCTTGTCGTAGTCGAGTTCCTCGCCCTCGTGAGTCTCGACGGTGTGCGCGTCCGGGTTGACGTCGGTGACGAGCGTGTTCAGCTTCAGGTCGATGTCGCGCTCGTCGTACCAGTCCGTCTCGTGGATGCTGATGGGGGCTTCCGGCAGTTTCCCCTTCGCGAACTCCTTGATG
>JBDGQF010000273.1:0-5066 GCA_042219255.1 Halobacterium sp.
CGCCGTTCGCGGTGTACGCGAACGTCCCGTTCTCCGCGGGCAGCGTCACGACGGTCCGCTGGTTCTTGCTCTTCACGCCAATCTGTTCGGCGCCGACCACGGTGCCGTTCGGGTACCGGAACTTCACGGCGGAGACGAACAGGGGGTTGCGGCCGCCGAACCCGCTCGACCGCGCGAGCCGCACCTTCTCGGTGCCGTTGACCGCGGCGACCGTCCGGTACTTCTCGCCGTCGACGGTGACGGTGACGTCCGCGTCGGTGTCCCACTCGTAGGTCGCGTTCTTCGCGAGGTCGCTGTCGCTTGGCGTCGGCCCGCCGCCGAGACAGCCGGCGAGCACGGCGAGCAGGAGGACGCCGGCGGCCAGCTTCAGTTTCGTCATGGAACGACGGCGAGCAACTCCGACGGCAGGTATTCGCCGATGGCCGCGAGCAGGCCCGGCGGGTCGGTGTCCTCGCGGCAGACGATGCTCTGTTCGAGGAGGCCGAGGCGTTCGACGGTGACGATGTCCTGGGCGTGGCCGGCGCGGTTGACCGTCGCCCTGACTTCGCCGCGCGTCGCGCTGTTGACGTTCAGGCGGCCGGTGCCGCGCGTCCACTCGTAGAGCCGGTCGCGCTCCACGTCGGCGAGTTCCACGGTGTCGCCGTACGTGAACCGCAGCGGAACGTGCTGGACGAGCCCGAACCGCTCGCGAATCTGGGCGGGCGTCCCCGGCCCGAGACCGAGCTGGTCGGCGGGCACGAGGACGTCCTCGCCCGCGTCGAGGACGAAGCCGTCGTCGCTCCAGGACTCGAGGGTGCCGACGTACGTCTCGCCGGCCTCGAACGACTCCGTGATTTCGCCCCACGTCTCCGCGAGGACGTTCCGCGCGGCGACCTCGTCCTGGCCGTCGAGGGTCACTGTCGGGAAGTCGTCGTGGCGCACGCCCACCTCGAAGTCGACGTCGAGTTCGCCGACGTCGTTGTCGACCTGCGACCGCAGGCTGTCGAGGGCGCGCTCGCGGGCGTCGCCCTCCACGTAGAGCTTGGTTGCGAGGACGACCATCAGGCCTTCACGCCCAGTTCGGCGCGGAGGTTCTCGATACGTTCGTCCATCGCGTCCACGAGGTGCGTGTTCTCCATCGCTTCGACGGGAGACCCGCACTCGGGGCACTCGAAGCCGAGGTCCATCGCTTCCGCGAACTCGAAGCGGATGGAACAGACTTCACAGAGGTAGAACTCGTTGTCCAGTTCGTACTGGCGGCGCTCGACGAGCGCGTCCAGCAGGCGCTCCATCTCCTCGCGGAGGTTCTCCGGGACGTTGTCGTACTCGAACGTCCAGAGGTAGGTCAGCCAGCCGGAGTCCTCGTCGCGCACCCGGCGGTACGTCGCGAGGTCGTTCTCGTACAGGATGAACAGCGCGCGCCGCACGTCGTTCAGTTCCAGGCCGAGCCGTTCGGCGAGTTCCTCGTCGGTCACCTCGCCGTCCGGCGGGGACACCGCGACCGGCATCCCCTTCGGGCCGACCAGCTCGTGGAGGTACTTCTGCACCACGGGGTCGTCGAGGAGTTCCTCAAAAGCCATTGCGTGAAACGCGGTCCGCGCCGCCATTAAGTCTTGTTACTCCCCCTGCAGGCGCGTCGCTGGCGCGCGCAGCGGTCAGTCTTCGCGCCGCGCGCTCAGCCGGTAGTCTTGCCCGGCGCCGTCGGTCAGTCCTCCGGCAAGACCTTCCCTGGATTGAGCACGCCGTTCGGGTCGAAGGCGTCCTTCACGCGCCCCATCAGGTCGACGGCGCCGTCGCCGTGCTCCGACCGGACGAACTCGCGTTTCGTGTTCCCGATGCCGTGCTCGGCGGTGCAGGTGCCGCCGAGGTCGATGGCGCGCTCGATGACGTCGTGGGAGACGTCGTCGCCGCGCGCGACCATCTCGGGGTCGTCCGGGTCGACCAGCACGTCGAAGTGGACGTTGCCGTCGCCGGCGTGCCCGAACGTCGGCGCCTGCAGGCCGGCCGCGTCGGCGCGCTCGTGGATGTAGGAGACGAGCGCGGGGAAGTCGCTGGGCGGCACGGCGACGTCGCCGGAGTGCGCGGACACGAGCGACGGGTCGTGCTGGACGATGGCGTCGGCGAGTTCCTCGCGGACCGCCCAGAGGGCGTCCATCTCGTCGGCGTCGACGGCGTCGAACCGGAGCGGGTCGTGGTCGGCGAACACGGACTCACAGAATTCGAGTTCGGACTCGACGCCGTGGTTGCGGTGGAACTCCAGGAACACCATCGGACGGTCGGGGAGGCCGGTGTCGAGGTGGTCGTTGGCGATGCGCGCGCAGTGCTGGTCGACCAGTTCCATGGACGCTACGTCGACGCCGGAGCGGCGCGCGTCCGCGATTGCGGCCGCGGCGTCCTCGACCGTCTCGAACACCGCGCGGGCGCCCCGAATCTGGGCTGGGATGCCAGTGGTCTCCAGCGTGACGCGCGTGACGACGGCGAGCGTCCCCTCGCTGCCGACGACGAGGTCGCGGAGGTCGTAGCCCGACGAGGACTTCACGGCCTTCGTGCCGGCGGTGAAGACGGTGCCGTCGCCGGCGACCGCTTCGAGTTCGCGCACCCAGTCCGCGACCGTGCCGTACTTCACGGTGCGTCGGCCCGAGGCGTCCGTGGACACCATGCCGCCGACGGTCGCCATCGCGCCGGACGTCGGCAGCGGCGGGAAGAACTGGCCGTGTGACGCGAGCACGTCGTCGACCTCGGTGCCGACGACGCCCGGTTGGACGTCTATCTGGAAGTCCTCCGGCCGTACGTCCAGAATGGCGTCCATCCGCGTGAGGTCGAGGCTGACGCCGCCAGCGGACGGCACCGCGTTCCCGGCGATACCGGTGCCGGCGCCGTACGGCGTCACTGGGACGCCGGTCTCGTTCGCGCGCTCGATGACTGCCGCGACGTCCGCCGTCGACTCCGGCCACACGACCGCCGCGGGCGGCGACCCGTGCTCGCGGTCGGTGCCCCAGTCCGTGGCGCGCTGGTCGCGGTCGGCGTCCGCCAGCGACCACTGGTCGGCGGCCAACGGCAGCGACTCGCAGAACTCCTCCATACGCCGCCTGAGGGAGACAGCAAGTTAAGCAGTCCGTCCGCAACAACCCTCTCTTCCGGGCCTACTCCGCGCCGCCAGCGTCCGCGGCATCCGTCTCGCCGTCGGCGTCACTCCCTAACGGCTCGCCGTCGGCCCCACCACCGCTCGTCTAATCGTCGTCGCCGTCGACGTCTTCGACGTGTTTGCCGAGCGCCTGCGGGACGACGCGCTGCTCGGCGTCCTCGTACGCCTGGTCGAGTTCACGGCCCTCGAAGAGGCGGTCGAGGAAGACGGCCAGGCCCGCGACCTCGGAGTGTGGCTGGTTCGTGACGCCGACGTTCCAGTCCGCGTGCTCGTACACCTCGAACGGGACTTTCTCGCCGCCGACGACGACGAGCAGTGGTTCGCCCTGCCGGTGGTGGACGTCCCGGACGGTGTCCTCGACGTCCTGGACGGGTTCGCCGTACATCGTGAGGTGGACGATTGCGCCGTCCCAGTCGCGGATGGTCGCGTCGAGTTCGTCGGTGAGGTCGACGTCGAACGGGCCGCCGAACCGGTCGGTGATGTCCCTGACCGTCTCCGCGGACTGCGTGGCGTTGTCGGGGAGGACGACGCGGTCGGCGCCGAGCGCGCGCGCCGTCAGGCCGACGTGCGTGGTCATGCGGTCGTCGCGGCCCGGCCGGTGGCCGTACCGGAGCACGACGACTGCTGGCGTGTCCTGCATAGGAGTGCGGAGGACGGCCGCCGGGGTACGCGTTTCGAATCCGCGCTAGTCGTCGGCGTGTGCGAGTTCGAAGGGGTACGGCGGCAGGCGGAGGTCTTCGAGGTCGGCGAGGTGTTTGACGTTGTAGACGACGCGCATCCGTTCGCTCGTCGGGATGCCGTTGCAGGACAGGCGGATGTCGCGGTCGAGCATCTCCGGCGGCAGAATGTGGTCGGTCGGCTGTGAGAGGTCGCCGTCCACGACGACGACGGCGCAGTTCGCGCACGCGCCGCCCCTGCAGGCGTACGGCCACGCGAACCCCCTGTCTTCGGCGGCCTCCAGTAGCGACTCGCCAGGGTCGACGACGAACTCGCCGTAGTTCACGGGGTCGAGGCCGGCGGCGCCCGCCTTCTCGAAGAGGTCGTCGTCGTCCATCCCCCACCCGTAGTCGTCGAGGACGGCGTAGTTGAGGTACTCGACGCGGGACTCCGAGAACGGCTTGAAGTCCCGGTCTGGGTCGACGCCGTACTCGGGCGTCGCGTCTGCATCCCCGCCGACGTCCACGGGCGCGTCTCCTTCGGGCGTGGTGTCGACGTCCCCCGAGAGCACTTTCTCGTACGCGGCGCGCACCAACTGGAACTCGGCCGCCGACCCGCCCTGGTCGGGGTGGGCTTCCTTCACGCGCTCGCGGTAGGCGCGCTCGACTTCCCCGTCGTCGGCGTCCTCGTCGATGCCGAGCACGTCGAAGGGGGACTCCATGCGTCTCCGTTACCGCCAGAGGTTCAAAAGTCTCTCCGCGTGGACGTTCCTCGCCGGGAGTCACTGTCCACAGGCGGGCCTCCCGCGTGCGGGGAGCGGGCGGCGGCCGCCGCGGGCCGTCGATTTATACTGTTGGTCGCCGAACACGCGGCCATGGTCGCGCCGGAAGTCGCCGCGAGCGTGAACGACCGGGACTGCTCGGAGACCACCGCGCTCGTGACGGGGGCGACAAGCGGCGTCGGCCGCGAGGTAGCGCTCGCGCTCGGCCGCCTCGGCGCGGACGTCTACGTGCACGGCCGCGACCGCGAGCGCGGCGAGGAGGTCGCGAGCAGACTGCGCGGACTCGGCGCGGAGTCGCGGTTCTTCCGCGCGGACTTCCTCGACCTCGCGCAAGTCCGGAACCTCGCGGAGCGCGTCGCCGGCCGCGTCGACGACCTGGACGTCCTCGTGAACAACGCCGGCGCGCACTTCGACGCCGGCGGACTCACGGACGCCGGCGTCGAGCGCACGTTCCACGCCAACCACCTCGCGCCGTTCCTCCTCACCGACCGCCTCCTCGACACC